>NZ_JAUSTU010000079.1:0-1109 GCF_030813005.1 Anoxybacillus andreesenii | reverse complement strand
ATCGCGTTATTATTTAGGTAAGTTTTTAAAATCTTTACAAACGATTGGAAGTGTTGTTGACCAAGGCAGTACTTTATCCAGGGCATTTTTATCTGTCAGATCAATGTTAGGTAACTTCTCAAATAAATAGCGAAGGTAATAATATGGGTTTAGGCCATTCTCCTTTGCTGTTTCCACAATGCTATAAATGATTGCGCTAGCCCTTGCACCTTTCGGTGTATTTGAAAAAAGGAAGTTTTTTCTCCCAATCACAAAGGGCTTTATTGAGCGTTCGCTTCTATTATTATCAATTTCTAATCGTCCATCCTCTAGGAATGCCACTAATTTCTCCCATTGATTGAGACAGTAGGTAATCGCCTGACCTAAAGCGCTTTTTGGCAACACTTTTTGCTTCTGTATTTTTAGCCATGACAAAAAAGCATCCAAGACTGGCTTGCTGCGTTCTAATCGTTTTTCGTATCGATCTGAAGAGGATAACCCCTTTAGATCGCGTTCAATGCGATATAGTTGGTTACAGTATTGGATGCCTTCCATTGCTACCGCTCCCGATGTCATACGCTTTGAAGTAGGCAATACTTTTAGTGCCTCATCAAATTTACGTCGCGCATGGGCCATGCAACCGACTAGTTTTACATTAGGTACCTTATGGTACCCGGCGTAACCATCAACCTGTAAATATCCTTTAAATCCTGACAGGAATTTCTCGGCATTTTTGCCTGATCTGGTTTCCTGATAATCGTAAAGGATGATTGAAGGTCCTTCTTTTCCAGTACGGTAGAGCCATAAATATGATTTTGACGTGGCTGGACGACCGGGTTCGTGAAGTACCTGCAGGGTTGATTCGTCCGCATGCAAAATGTCCTTTTCCAAAAGAAGTTGATGCATGCGATCATAAAGTGGGCTCAACCATCGGTTGGCCCCGTGAATCATCCAATTGGCCAGGGTTTGGCGTGATAATGGTACCCCCAATCTGGAAAGTTGCTTTTCTTGCCGGTATAATGGCAGCCCATCCACATATTTTTGATTCATAATATGTGCCATTAAAGAAGGAGATGCTAAACTACCTGAATGAACCGGTTTAGGCATTGGTGCTGTTACAACCGGAGTTT
>NZ_JAUSTU010000078.1:0-1121 GCF_030813005.1 Anoxybacillus andreesenii | reverse complement strand
CTTTCGCTTGGTGGCCCCTTCATTTGGGTAAGGACCTAACGGTCCTTACCCAAATGAAGGGGTTTAATTTTTGCCCACATTAATTTTACTCATACGAAATGTTTATTATAACTACACCTTCACTTTACAGAAAAAACAATCTTAATGGAATGCATCTTTGCCATTTAGAGGACACGTTGTTATCAAAAAATTAAAAAGGATCCCCGTATTAACAACAGATTATTAAAGTTTAAGGGATCTGATTTTGCAATTTACTATATACAGTTTTAGGTCTAGCTTTTATTAAATAGCTCTTGTACAATTGTTCTATTTCGTTCTTTTAAACTTATAGTATTTGGCAGATCACAATCATTGCAGTATCGTTGAAATTCACAATCCCAACATCTTTTATTCGAGCGAGGATCAGGATAATACTCATCATGAATGATTTTCCGAATCATTGTTGTCACCTTGCGAATGTATTGCTTCTGTGATTCGGTGATGATAACAGGATATGCTTTTTCCTCAGGAATAATATAAATATATCCTTTTTGAACAGGAGTATTTGTCATTTCTTCTATACACAAAGCATATGCGACCAACTGATATAAAATATTCTTTTGAACTTTTTGGTCGGTATCTTTACATTCAATTGGAAAATAACGTTGTCCCTCCATATTTTCCGTGTCTACTAGTATATCGAGTTTCCCATTTAAATTTAATATAGTTGAGGAAACTGGAACTCCATAGTACCTCTTACCTTCTAACAAGTTATATCGCTTGAGGGAACGCCTTTTTTCCCTTTGATTCAATTCATAGTGTTGACTTCTAGAATACTCCATTTTAAATGTTACCTTCCTCGGAACCGGCTCAACATAACTATAATAAATAACTCTTGGGCAATAGATAAATTGTTTGATATCACTAATTGTAATAGACATTACAACACCTCCGTTAGATGGCTTCTTCAGAGTAGTTAAAATCAAGTTTAACGACATTTTCGAGACTATCTTGACTTAATGGGAAAATAATGACGCTGCTTCTTCCTGTATAGTGCAAAATAAAAGTACAGAGTTATGCAAAGTAAAAGTACATAACCTTGCACTTTTATTTTTATAGAAAAAAAAGACTTGCCAGCTATC
>NZ_JAUSTU010000076.1:0-1233 GCF_030813005.1 Anoxybacillus andreesenii | reverse complement strand
GACTACTACTGAAAATTATAACACTCAAATGGCTCTTCTTCCAGAGGTTGAGGAAATTTCTCCTCCTAAAAGACAATTAGCTCCTACATTCAAACCCTACGACAACCGTCAAATTCAAACCATCTTTGATATTGAATCACTTATTCCTATGAACCATGTGGCACGTGTAGTGGATGAAATGGTCGAAGCTGTCCCAGACGTGCAGTTATTCTCCCATTATAAAGGTGGGGGACGAAGTTCCTTTCATCCTAAAATGATGCTCAAAATTATTCTGTTCGCTTATTCTCAAAAGGTTTACTCCTGCAGAAGAATTGAAACATTGGTTAAAGAAAACATCCCTGCCATGTGGTTGGCAGCTGGGCAACAACCTGATTTCCGTACCATTAATGAGTTTCGTGGGGAACGGATGAAAGTCTTGATGGACGAATTATTTGAAGCGATGATTCTTAAATTGATTGAAGAAAAATATATCACGATGGAAAACTACTTTTTGGATGGCACGAAGATCGAGGCAGATGCGAATAAGTATTCTTTCGTATGGAAAAAAGCTACTGAGAAATTTGAGGCTAAGCTAAGAGAGAAAATTCAAGAAACGCTTCAGCATATTCATGAATTAACGCAAATCGAGGCTGGGTCTTTACCAAAGGAAGATCAACCAAAAGTACAAGTCTCCGAATCACACCTAAAAACAATCGCAAAAGAAATCGAAGATAAGGTAGAAGCATTAACAGAGAAAATAGAGAATGAACCCGATACGAATACCCGTAAGGAAATCCGTAAAGTTCGCAGTCAATTCAAGAAATCCTTAAAACTGATTCGCGAAAATTTCTTACCTCGGATCGCAAAATATAAGGAACAGAACGAAGTCTTTGGTGATCGTAATAGCTATTCAAAAACAGATAAAGACGCCACTTTCATGCGCATGAAAGAAGATCACATGAAAAACGGTCAGTTGAAAGCCGGATATAATGTGCAAATGGGAACGGAAAATCAATTTATTTTGTTTTATTCCATTCATCAAAGCCCTACAGACACTCGTTGCTTTATCCCTCATTTGGAGAAGTTGGCTTCCACTTCCTTACCTATGCCTAAAACCGTCATTGCCGACGCAGGATATGGAAGTGAAGAAAATTATGTCTATGCAGTTGGAGATGAAAAGGAACAAAAATTTGATTTTCTTATTCCATATGGTTCGTACATACAAGAAAAGACACGTAAATATAAGAATGATAT
>NZ_JAUSTU010000075.1:0-1356 GCF_030813005.1 Anoxybacillus andreesenii | reverse complement strand
TCCAATAAAGAGTTGATATAGCTCATAAAAATTTGTTGTTTTAAAACAACTAGAATTAACGTTGACGTATGATTTGTTTAGTTTTCAAAGAACAATCTTTAAAGCGACTTTTACATATTAACAAGCTACTTAAAGTTTGTCAATAGCATTATAGAAGATTATTTTCATCTTACTAAAAATAATCCTGGTGGAGCCTAGCGGGATCGAACCGCTGACCTCCTGCGTGCAAAGCAGGCGCTCTCCCAGCTGAGCTAAGGCCCCATTATACATGGTCGGGAAGACAGGATTCGAACCTGCGACCCCTTGGTCCCAAACCAAGTGCTCTACCAAGCTGAGCTACTTCCCGATTTGATAACAGGTCAGAAATAAATATAAAAATATTAACTCCCGATATCTAGATTAGTGGCGCGCCCGAGAGGAGTCGAACCCCTAACCTTTTGATCCGTAGTCAAACGCTCTATCCAATTGAGCTACGGGCGCCTCAAATTATTAATAATAAATCTTTTGTAACAAAAAAATGCTGATACAAAAAAACTGGTGCCGAGGACCGGAATCGAACCGGTACGGTAGTCACCTACCGCAGGATTTTAAGTCCTGTGCGTCTGCCAGTTCCGCCACCCCGGCAAATTTGGAGCGGAAGACGGGATTCGAACCCGCGACCCCCACCTTGGCAAGGTGGTGTTCTACCACTGAACTACTTCCGCAAATATACAACATTTTTTATTCTATTGTTATAAATGGTGCGGGTGAAGGGAGTCGAACCCCCACGCCTCGCGGCGCTAGATCCTAAGTCTAGTGCGTCTGCCAATTCCGCCACACCCGCATATGAATTTATAACTTTCTTTAGAAAAAATGGTGAGCCATGAAGGACTCGAACCTTCGACCCTCTGATTAAAAGTCAGATGCTCTACCGACTGAGCTAATGGCTCTCTTTACAATATTAAGCTTGAATACTTTTCTCTGCTTAACTCTTAATAGCATGCTCAAATCATACTCCAAAACCTGCTTAAAATCTCTTTCGAGATTTTTCGCATGCTTCCGAAGAAGCAACACAAGGAAGTAAGAAGCATGGTGCCGGCCAGAGGACTTGAACCCCCAACCTACTGATTACAAGTCAGTTGCTCTACCAATTGAGCTAGGCCGGCATAATAGGAAAATTATTGCTTTGTAAAAACTATGGTGGAGGATGACGGGATCGAACCGCCGACCCCCTGCTTGTAAGGCAGGTGCTCTCCCAGCTGAGCTAATCCTCCGTATTTATTATCGCCCGGCAACGTCCTACTCTCACAAGGGGACAGCCCCTAACTACCATCGGCGCTGAGAAGCTTAACTTCCGTGTTCGGTATGGGAACGGGT
>NZ_JAUSTU010000074.1:0-1372 GCF_030813005.1 Anoxybacillus andreesenii | reverse complement strand
TCTTAAATTGCAATATTAAATGCAACATTTAATGAAATACCAGTAAACCCATGATTAAATAGACTGGGATACTTTGCGCAACTTTACATGGAGTGGCAGGCATGGTAGCCTCATCGGCACAGCCAGATTATTTATAAAATCTGGCTTCCTGGCTGGGGAGCCATGCCTGTAGAGGCTCCGTGTCAAGTTGCTAAACACGAAGCAAACATCCCCCACTGACAAACTTAACCAACCAACCGTACTAGCTCCTCCTTAAAGCATTCTTCGGGTGTCTTGTAACCGAGAATCTTGCGGGGGAGGTGGTTACACCAGTTCTGGATATAGGAAATGGTTTCATCCGCTACTAAGGAGATGGCCCTCCCTTTCGGGATAAAGCGCCGGATCAAGCCGTTGTGGCGTTCGTTAGTCCCCCTTTCACAGGAAGTATAGGGGTGGGTGAAATAGATATCTGTCCCGTCCTTTTCAACAGAAGTAGCCAGTTCGGAAAACTCGGAACCATTGTCAGACGTAATGGTCTTGAACACTTTAGGAAAAAGGGGGCCATATACTTCTTTCAGGCCAGATAGTAGCTCATTGACGGAAGGGGCGTCCTTCGCATCGGCTCTTAAGATAATTTCCTCTCGTGTCTTTCGTTCTGTTAAAGTGAGGAGGGCCTGGTCGTTCGACTTTTTACCGATGACGGTATCAATTTCCCAGTGGCCGAACTCCTGGCGATCGGCCACTTCTACTGGACGCTCCTCGATACTTCGGCCCAACACCCTTTTATTCTTACGGGTTCTTTTCTTCCTTGTGTTCAAGCGGACTTTCATGGGCAGGTCAATATTTTTGACGCCAATTAGCCCCATGTCAATGTAGTTGTAGAGTGTCTTCGTGCAGACACGGGTACCTTCAAAGTGGCTCTCACGCCTGGCCCACCCGCAAACAGCGTCAGGTGACCAATCTTCTTCAAGAATTTTATGTTCAGCAAATGAGATGAAACCCGAAGCCTCATCCAGCTTGATTTTGCGGCCGCAGGCTTTCCTGTTCCTCTCGTAAATCAGCTGGCCAGTGTCTGGAAAATAGACTTCAATCAGCTTGCCGTTCGATTTCCTTTGGGGGACGGTGCCTCGCTTCAACTCACGGGAAATAGTGCTCTTATGGCAGCCGACAGCCTCAGCGATGGCCTGCATGGACTTTCCTTCTGTGCGAAGGGCTGCGATCATTCCGCGGTCATAGGCGGTAAGATGTTTAAAACTACGTTTTTCTGTGGTAGAATGAGACTGAGCCATAGATAAACCTCCGTTATGATTGTGTTTTCGTCGACTTAATCATACACGGTTTATCGTGGCTTTTTCATTTATTTAGCTTGTTGCATTTGATTATACAACTAGCC
>NZ_JAUSTU010000073.1:0-1421 GCF_030813005.1 Anoxybacillus andreesenii | reverse complement strand
CCCCCTCTGTTAGGATAGATGTCGTAGACAACTTTAGTGTATAGTTTAACTAACACACGGAGGTTGATCGACATGAAAAATAATAATGGTAAACGCTATACGGAGGAGATGAAAAAGGCCATTCTCAATAGAATGATGCCCCCTAACAATGAATCTGTAAGTCAGCTAAGTAAAGAGCTTGGAATCACTGAACCCACTCTATATAAGTGGAGGAAAGAGGCTAGAATAGCTGGAAGCCCTACTCCTGGAGATGGACAAAGTTCTGATCAGTGGAGTAGTGAAGATAAGTTCCTGGTTGTTATGGAAACATACACCATGAATCAGGCAGACCTAGCAGAGTATTGTCGAAAAAAAGGACTATATAAAGAACAAATTGAAACATGGCGTGATTCTTGTCTAACCGCAAACGGTCGGGAATCTAATCAAACAAAGCAGTTGAATCAAGAATTAAAAGAGGAGAAAAAACGTGCAAAAACGTTAGAAAAAGATTTGCGTAAAAAGGAGAAAGCATTGGCAGAAGCTGCAGCCCTTTTACTTCTCAGAAAAAAGGCCCAAGCGATCTGGGGGGACCAAGAGGACGAATGATTAACCCGTCAGATCGCGCACTAGCCGTAGAACTCATCCAAGAAGCTAACCGAAATGGTGCGCGATTAGCCCTGGCGTGCAAGGAATTGAACATTAGTGTACGCACATATGAACGGTGGATTTCAGAAGGAGGAATTAAGGAAGATGGACGACCTCATGCATCACGTCCAGAGCCGAAAAATAAACTAACGGAAGAGGAAAGAAAAGAAATCTTAGAGGTCGTAAAAAAAGAGGAATTTGTAGATTTACCACCCACTCAAATTGTCCCAAAATTAGCCGATCAAAGGATTTATATTGCCTCTGAATCTAGTTTCTATCGAGTGCTTCGTGAGCAAAATATGCAAAATCATAGAGGAAGAAGCAAAAGACCTGAACGAAGACTACCAGAAAGCCATTTAGCAACAGCACCCAACCAGGTGTGGACGTGGGATATTACTTGGTTAAAAGGACCGGTAAAAGGCATGTATTACCGACTCTATTTAATTATCGATATTTTTAGTAGAAAAATAGTAGGTTGGGAGATTTGGGAAACAGAGGAGTCACAATACGCTGAGGAGTTAATGAAAAAGACGGTAATTCGCGAGAAGATTCAAGGAAGACCACTAGTGTTACATTCCGACAATGGGAGCCCTATGAAAGCCGCAACATTTCAGGTATTACTTGAAAAACTGGGGATCCAAAGCTCCTATTCAAGACCTAGGGTAAGTAATGATAATCCCTATTCTGAAGCGATGTTCCGAACTCTAAAATATCGACCTGAATTCCCGTACAAAGGCTTTGAAACACTTGAGGCTGCGCGTAAATGGGCATTAAAATTTGTAAATTGGTATAACTGT
>NZ_JAUSTU010000072.1:0-1620 GCF_030813005.1 Anoxybacillus andreesenii | reverse complement strand
GCTTCCTCGCTATTTAGTGTTTAGTTTAAAATTTCATAAAGCAGTCTATACTGGGTAAAAACTATTAGATACCCTAGGAGTTGATAGCTTTATGAAGAATTTCGAAGAAGAATATAATGTATTTCAAGCCGCCCTAGAAATACCTGAGCCATGGTATGTTTTCCATCATGAATTAGCCAAAGAAGAAAAAACACTCCATATTTATCTTGAGTACAGAAAAGGTGCTGAATTCTTATGTCCCAATTGTGGTTCACCTGGATGTAAGGTTCATGATATCCAGGATCAAGATCGTACCTGGAGACACCTTGACTTTTGGCAATATAAAACCATCCTTCATGCAAGAATGCCAAGGGTTAAATGCGAATCATGCGGAAAAATTCTTACTGTCATGATTGATTGGGCACGCCCGGGTGCTGGATTATCTTTACTCTTCGAATATCATGTCTTGTCACTAATGGTTGAAATGCCCGTTGCTGCAGTTGCTCGAAAAGTAGGTGAACATGATACTCGGCTTTGGCGCGTATTTAAACACTATGTTAATAAAGAAGTTGAAAACATGGATGTATCAAAGATAAAAAATATTGCTATGGACGAAACTTCACGGACAAAAGGTCATAAGTACGTGACAATATTTGTTGATGTTGATACCAAACGAGCAATATTTATCACGACTGGTAAAGGCTCAGATGTATTACGTGAATTCTGCCAATTCCTTGATAAGAAAGGGGTTGAGCGCTCTCAAATCAAAGAATTCTGTTGTGACATGTCTCCAGCATTCATTTCCGGAATTGAAGAACATTTCCCAGAAGCACAGATTACATTTGATAAATTTCATGTGATGAAAATGGTCAACGAAGCATTAGACAACGTGCGACGACAAGAGCAGTCCACCCAACCAGAACTAAAGAATTCACGATATGTTTGGCTTAAAAATCAAGAAAATCTTACTGAAAAACAACAGAAAACATACGCAAAACTGAAGGATTTAGATTTAGCTACGGGACGAGCTTATCGTATGAAATTATCACTGCAGACAATGTTTACTAAATCAGCCCGCATCTCTGAATTATACTTTGAAGAGTGGTATAACTGGGCAATCCGGTCCCAACTGGAACCGATGATAAAGTTAGCTCAGTCGCTAAAAAAGCGAAAAGACGGTATTTTGAGATGGTTTAAAACCAAATTGACCAACGGTCTGCTTGAAGGATTAAACAGTCTAGTTCAAGCTGCCAAAAGAAAGGCACGTGGATACCGTACTCCGGATAATTTCATAGCCATGATTTACGCAACCGTTAATAAGATGGACTTAGTCAAGGAGTTTTAACCAATATGACCTTTGGTCTTCAACAAACAAAAAAGAATGCGTTACAGTTTGGAGCCATACATCGCTCGCAACCGAACACATTCCCTTGTCCATGAATAAGTATGCCCATGTATTAGGGGGATTATTCATGTTACAGGTGGTGAATACTGAGCGAGCAATTGAACACATTCCCTTGTCCGGTTTTCGGTTTTCCTCTCGTAATTAGCGAGGTACCAAATACCCATGATACTCAAGGAATGATAGAAACGGCAAGGTCCTAGTAATTTGTCTTTTCAACACTAAATAGCGAAGAGCCA
>NZ_JAUSTU010000071.1:0-1651 GCF_030813005.1 Anoxybacillus andreesenii | reverse complement strand
ACTCCAAAAAGGACAAAAGGAAACGAAAAACAATGTAATTTTAAGAAAAAGCTAGATTAAGAGTGATATTGTCCAAAATTCGGGGGTTAATCCGATTTAATTGAAAATGATTTAGTAGAAGGTATTGTATCTATGCCTAATGATCTCTTCTATAATACGGGGATTTCAACCTATATTTGGATTTTAACAAACAATAAAAGTCCATTACGAAAAGGGAAGATTCAACTCATAAATGCTGTACATTTATATCAAAAGATGAAGAAAAGTATGGGGAACAAACGTAATGAGCTATCAGAGGAACATATCCATGAAATTGTTCGCATGTACGGTGAATTAAAAGAAAGTGAGCATGTTAAAATCTTTGACAATGAAGATTTCGGTTATCACAAAATTACGGTGGAAAGACCGTTACGCCTGAACTTTAAAATCGACGAAGAGAGAATAAACAGACTCAATGACCAAACGGCATTTGCCAACTTAGCGAAATCAAGGAAAAAGGGTGAAGCAGGATTAAAAGAGATAGAGTTAGGAGAGCAACAACAAAGAAACATCATTGATGCACTACTTTCCATCAAATCAGATGTTCTTTATAAAAATAGAGAAGAGTTAACAAAAACACTGAAAAAGTTGTTTAAGGAGAAGAACTTAACTATTGGCTCTCCATTACTAAAAGCTATTCTAAGTGCTTTATCAGAAAAAGATGAAATGGCTGATATTTGTAAGGATGGTAAAGGAAATCCAGAACCAGATGCAGACTTAAGAGATACAGAGAATGTGCCATTAAAAGAAGATATTTATGAATACTTTGAACGAGAAGTAAAACCGCATGTACCTGATGCTTGGATTGATGAATCAAAGACAAAAATAGGCTATGAAATTCCATTTACACGCCATTTTTACCAATACACAGCACTAAGAAGCTCTGCCGAAATAAAAGAAGAAATTAAGGCGTTGGAAGATATTATTTTGGAGAAGTTGAAGAAGGTGATGGGGTGATGAATTATAATAATTATAACTCAAGTAGTATAAATCGGGTGGGGAAAATACCGCAGAATTGGAAGGTTGTAAAGTGGAAATATCTTTCTAATGAACCTATGATGTATGGTGCAAACGAGTCAGCAGAGTTGGATGACAGGGAACTACCAAGATATATTCGAATCACTGATTTGGATTCATATGGGAATCTAAAAAATGATACCTTTAAGTCTCTCCCCCTTGATAAAGCGAAAGGATATATGTTAAATAATGGGGATATCTTGCTTGCAAGAAGTGGGGCAACTGTTGGCAAGGCATATATTCATAAAGGCGATTTAGATGCTTGTTTTGCAGGCTATTTAATTCGATATAGACCTAATCAGTCAAAAATAATACCGAAGTTGGTGTATTACTATACCCAAACAGGGTTATACGCTGATTGGATCAGGGAAAATACAATTCAAGCAACAATTCAAAATGTAAGTGCAGAAAAATATGCAAATCTATCAATGCCTGTTCCACCTTTAGAGGAGCAGGGGAATATTGTTTATTTTCTTGACAAGAAAACATCCGAAATCGACTCTTAAATTGCAATATTAAATGCAACATTTAATGAAATACCAGTAAACCCATGATTAAATAGACTGGGATACTTTGCGCAACTTTACATGGAGTG
>NZ_JAUSTU010000070.1:0-1791 GCF_030813005.1 Anoxybacillus andreesenii | reverse complement strand
CTCGTATAGTAAGTTTAGAATCCTCTTTCGAGGTAATTTCCAGTTCGTTTATTGCTCTTTGATAACTTCATAGATGGTAGTTCAGATAGTGGGGGGCTAGCCCCCCACTATCTGAAAATTCTTGGGTTGGACTTTTCGGGATGTCCCTAGATAATGGTCTTAGGATCGTTTGGGGAAATTCTTTCTCCTCCTGTAGCTTTGACTACTAAAAAAGTCTGTTTCCCCAGCTCTTGTTTGAACTTCTAACCCGCAGGCCGTTCCCTTTGGCAGCCCATGCTGGAAGTTGCAGCTTCCAGGCAGCTCATGGACCAAAGTGAGTTCTAATACGCGAGGGTGATTGACCGACAAGTGCGCTGGGGGTATCCCGAAGAGTCCTTCCCCTGATCCTAAAATGAAAGGAGGTTAACCCCAATGAAACTATTTGTTGGAATAGACGTTAGCTCTCAGGATATGAAAGCTTGTGTCATGAATTTTGCAGGAGAAGCATTAACTGCTTTCACTGTTGAAAACAACTTAACAGGGGCATCTTATCTGAGAGATCAGATTGTCAAGATAGCCCAAAAAAACTCAATTTCCGAGATTCAAATCGGAATGGAGGCCACATCTGTTTACAGTTGGCATCCAGCTATGTTTTTTCATGAAGATGAATCTCTTAGGGAATTTAATACTAAAGTCTTTACCATTAACCCAAAACTGATAAAAAAGTTTAAAGAGTCCTACGTTGATCTGGATAAAACAGACCAAGTCGATGCTTGGATTATTGCGGATCGACTAAGGTTTGGACGTCTTCCACTAACGGCGGTCATGCAGGAACAATTTATTGCCCTTCAAAGAGTGACAAGAATGAGGTACCATCTCGTTCACGATTTGACACGGGAAAAACAGTATTTCCTTCAACATCTCTTTTACAAGTGCAGTTCCTTTACGACCGAAGTGGACAGCTCAGTGTTTGGAAATGCCATGCTAGAGCTATTCCAAGAGCAATATAGCTTAGATGAAATTTGCTCAATGGATCTTCAGGAACTTGCTAGTTATCTTCAGGAAAAGGGCAAACGTCGTTTTACAGACGCCGAATGTGTGGCGAAGTCCATTCAAAAGGCTGCGCGGTCTTCCTATCGACTATCGAAGTGTGTGGAAGATTCCATCGACCTTTTGTTAGCGACTTCTATTGAGTCCATCCGTAGTACTACTAAACAGATCAAGGAATTGGACAAGGCCATCCAGAAGATTATAGACGGTATTCCTAATACCCTGCAGACGATTCCTGGAATAGGACCGGTCTACTGCGCTGGTATCTTAGCTGAAATTGGACAAATTGACCGGTTTAGTGACCAAGCATCAATTGCCAAATATGCTGGATTAACTTGGTCAAAGCATCAATCAGGAAAGTTTCAAGCTGAGGAAACCAAAATGATACGCTCAGGTAATCGTTATCTTCGTTATTACCTTGTTGAAGCTGCCAACTCGGTACAACGGTGTGAACCTGAATTTAGGGCATACTACCTGAAAAAGTATCATGAGGTTCCCAAGCACCAACACAAAAGAGCACTCGTCTTAACCGCAAGAAAACTTGTGCGTCTGATCGATGCGCTGCTACGCAACGATCAAGTCTACACGCCAAGAAGGAAGGTGAATAACTAAGGGATGAGATATCCTAAATCCTTCAATTATTTCCAGTAAATGGATGGAAATTTTACTGGGTTTCTTTAGTATTGCCTTTTTTAGATGCTGGTGGGTTTAAAATTTCCAATTCCTTAGATTTTTGGGCTTGACATATTACCGCAGGACTTT
>NZ_JAUSTU010000069.1:0-1858 GCF_030813005.1 Anoxybacillus andreesenii | reverse complement strand
GTATGAGTAAAATTAATGTGGGCAAAAATTAAACCCCTTCATTTGGGTAAGGACCGTTAGGTCCTTACCCAAATGAAGGGGCCACCAAGCGAAAGCGCGGTAGAGTATAAGCAGAAAACATGATAAAAGGGCTACTCCTTGGTAGAATCATAGTCGACGAAAACCAGAATCAAAAGGAGAGAGCCCTCATGCAAAATCATATCATAAATTACCCTAATCTTAAAGAGATCGAACAATTACTTTGGAGGGAATTACAGACAACCTTTTCAACGGTGATGAAGACGATGTTAGAGGACATGGACCAACAGATCGCAGAACAACGAGATAAAAAAAGATACAGACTTCTAGATAAACGTAAAACTCATATAGACAGTCTCTTTGGACAAGTGGAGATAAAGAGGAACTATTATCGAGATAAGGAAAAAGAGGAGTACGTCTATCTCTTAGACCGTCATCTGGAATTTGAAGGGGCGGGGAATTTTAGCCCACTTATTGAAGAAGCAGCCTTGGAACTGGCTATCACGGGTCCAGCCTACCGAAAGGCAGCGAATACCCTCGAAACACTCCTGGGCTACCGTGTGATTAGCCATGAAGCAATTAGGCAGCACTTACTACAGATCTCAAGCATTCCAAAGGCAAAAGAACCCATTCACGGTCCTGTCTTATTTGTAGAGGTGGACGGTTTATATGTGAAACGTCAAGGAAAAGGCAAAAGGGGAAAAGAAGAGAAAATAGCTGCCGTTCATCAAGGTTGGGAAGTGAACGGAAAGCGTGTGAGCCTAAAGGGGAAACGCCATTTTATCCATCTTGGAAAACGGCCATTCTGGGAGGCATTTGAGGATTTCTTGATAGAGACATTTGAATACGATCCAACCGTGCATAAGCTCGTGATCAATGGGGATGGAGCTAATTGGATCACAGCTTGTCGAGAACACTTTAAAGGAAGAGCCTTCTTTACTCTTGATCGTTTCCACGTGGCAAGAGAATTACGGAGTTTATTCCTTCATCACCCACGCTATCGTTCTGTACGAATGGCCCTGGCAAAATACGATAGTCATAAGCTGCTTGTAGAACTGAATAGTGCGATTGGAACCCTTGAAACAGAAGTACAGGAAGAACGTCTAGAGGGATTCATCCAACAATTAGAAAAGTATCCAGAAGCTTTGACAGATTATCGGAAGTGGCTCAAGGAACAAGGGTTTAGTACCGAAGGAATGCGACCAATGGGAAGTGCAGAAGGAATGATGAGCGTATTGGCCAAACGATTGAAAAATGGCCGTAGTTGGGTAGAAAAAGGGGTTAGCGCCATGATGACAGGAATGGTAGCGTACATGGATAAGTTAACGATAAAAACATTGTTTGGAAGAGTGGAACGATGGACGGAGACCACGATAGAGAAGAAACCACCGAAGCACTATGTAGAGAAAATAAAGAATACGATTGGGGAAGCAACAAGAGGTAACATTCCTTATCGAAGGGGAAAATCCAATATACCAGTTTACCATGCATTAACAACACTAGTAGGTTTATAACAGAGAGTTTTTAACAAAGATTGTTACTTTGAACAACATTGAAAAACGCCGAGTGGATTGGAGCGGAGGGTGCTTGACTCCTGCGGGATGTAGAGGAAAGGTCGAGACCCCACAGACGGGACGTCGAGGAGGCTCGACTTCCTCCCCGCGGAAAGCAAGTGCCCGGAGCGGAAAGGAACGGTCCATTGTTTAGGACTACTACAACAAACTAAATAAAAATAGCTAAAAAAAGTGGAAATTTCAATATCAAGAGAGACTTTTAAATCATGAAATCGCTACCAATAATAAGGTGAAGAAATTTCTGCCCACAAATACTTGACTCAATC
>NZ_JAUSTU010000068.1:0-2057 GCF_030813005.1 Anoxybacillus andreesenii | reverse complement strand
GTGCGCTTGGCAGCGCATCTCTCTAATGGGTGCAAGTCCCTAACATACCGTTGTGGCGGAAGTGTATAGCTGATGGGTAGTGCGGGTACTGCGAAGTTCCGTGCGGAGGACTCAAAGGCAAAACTCGGAACAGGTGGCAATCAACCATGTTGGCTGGTAGGATTGGAGAACCTTGCGAAAGATGGGGCAGTCCAATACCACAAATGAAATAAAATCCTACAAGTTATGAGGGCTGGATTCGAGGGAAAGAGAAATGACGTGACCCAAGGAGATCTCATCTTCTCCATAGGATTGGTAAGCATGTTTCAAAACCCGAATGGACTAGAAACGTGTTACGGAAGGTGAGAAGTCAGAGCAGGGGATAGTAGTGAATAAGCTTACCAGAAAGGCCACAAAGGTAAGTGACTTATCACCAGTTGGTAAGGCAAACACTGACCCAAAAGGCAGTGATTTGATGCGAAGCCCGTCTGTCCATGAAAGATAAGGGAAGCACTTATAGACGCTACATGTACTAAGCAGAAAATCGATGAGGTGGATAGCCATAGATTCGAGACCGAACAGAAAGTAGGTTGCTTAGGGCGGAGTACTAACTCGGCAACCACCTAGTGAACCTCTATTCAGGTGGTTAAGAGAGAATAGGAATGAAACGAATACATGAATGACTCTAAAAGACAGCAGAACTTACATGCAGGAGAAAAGAAGGAAAAGAAAAGGAAATGGTATAGTCTCATCGATAAAATATGGTCCACAACAAACCTTGAACTAGCATTCTATGATGTAAAGAAGAATCGAGGTTCACATGGGGTAGATAAGGTAACAATAAAAGAGTATGAGATGGAATTGGAACACAACTTAAGAGTGCTCCAAAAATCTTTAAAGGACAAAACTTATCGAACGAGACCAGTAAGAAGAGTCTACATACCAAAGGTTGATGGAACACAAAGACCATTAGGGATTCCAACTGTACAAGACCGAATTGTTCAAGCCGCCGTCAAAAGAAAGCTAGAACCCATCTTTGAAGAGAAATTCCTTGACTGTAGCTATGGATTTCGTCCGAATCGGAGTGCACACATGGCAATCGAGAAAATCCGAAAGGATTTAATGGATGGGTTTACGTTTGTGATAGATGCGGACATTAAAACATACTTCGATACTATTCCTCATGAGAAACTAATTGCATTAGTAAAAGAGGAAGTGGTGGATGGAAGTGTGTTGTCCCTTCTACAACAATTCCTTAAATCGGGAATTTTTGAAAACGGAATTGTCCACGAAAGCAAACATGGAAGTCCGCAGGGCGGGGTGATTAGTCCTCTTCTAGCCAATATCTATTTACATCCATTAGATGAGTTAATGACCTCTCGAGGTCATCGGTTAACTCGATATGCGGACGACTTTGTCATCTGTTGCAGGTCAAGAAAAGGCGCAGAAAGAGTTTTAAAATCTGTGAAGAAACTCTTGGAAGATGAACTAGGGCTAATCGTTCATCCAGAAAAAACGAAAATCGTTGACAATATGAAAGAGCCCTTCACATTTTTAGGGTACACATTCAATCGCGGTTTTTGGCACAAACCTTCAGAAAAAGCCATAAAGAAATTTAAGGATAAAATCAAGAAGGTAACGAGAAGAAACCTAACCGTTAATCTAGAACAATTTATCAAACATAGAGTAAATCCCATCATAAGAGGATGGGGCAGATATTTTGGTATTGGATTTTCGGCGAAAATCTTCAAGGAGTTAGATAGCTGGATAAGGCGAAGGCTTCGAATGATTCAGTTAAGGAGTTGGAAGAAGATTAAAAAGCTTCATAAAGAGCTAAGGAAAAGCAAATGGGAAGGTGAACTTCCTAAGTTAAGAATGAATCGGTGGAGAAGTTCTAAAACACCACCTGTACATTTTGCCTTATCCAATAAATGGTTTAGTGAACGGAAGCTGGTATTCCTTATCGATATTCACAAAGAACTGCATACCCAAGGGGAATAACATGGAGGAGCCGTATGCGACGACCCGCACGTACGGATCTGCGAGAGGCGCATGAATTTTTCATGCGCCTACTCTAT
>NZ_JAUSTU010000067.1:0-2133 GCF_030813005.1 Anoxybacillus andreesenii | reverse complement strand
GGATCAGCATGCCGCGGTGAATACGTTCCCGGGCCTTGTACACACCGCCCGTCACACCACGAGAGTTTGTAACACCCGAAGTCGGTGGGGTAACCAGGCCATTCACTGAGTATCTGAATATTATAATCGGAAACTCAGTGAATGGCCCGGGGCCAGCCGCCTAAGGTGGGACAGATGATTGGGGTGAAGTCGTAACAAGGTAGCCGTATCGGAAGGTGCGGCTGGATCACCTCCTTTCTAAGGATTTTTACAAGACGTGACGCTATGATTTGTTTAGTTTTGAGAGAGCAATGTTTTCTGTGAGATTCATGACCTTTAGGTGATGAATTGAAACAATTCTCTCTATGGAAGCTTAATTCTTATGAATTAAGCCACTTGTTCCTTGAAAACTAGATAATGAAGAAGAACCAAGAAATTACCGAGTAATCGCCATTTTAGGTTAATCTCTCTATTATTTATAGAGTAATGAAAACCGCGAGGGTTACGAGAAACAAGCAGATCGAGGAAGCGACCGAACGAGCACCGGAGCGTACGTAGTTGGTACGCGAGGAGCACAGAGAGGGAGCTGACGAAGAGATGCGCCGTTTATCGTAAGCCGCAGCAAGGTTAAGTTAGAAAGGGCGCACGGTGGATGCCTTGGCACTAGGAGCCGATGAAGGACGGGACTAACACCGATATGCTTCGGGGAGCTGTAAGTAAGCTTTGATCCGGAGATTTCCGAATGGGGGAACCCATCATCCGTAATGGGATGGTATCCATATCTGAATACATAGGGTATGGAAGGCAGACCCAGGGAACTGAAACATCTTAGTACCTGGAGGAAGAGAAAGCAAACGCGATTCCCTGAGTAGCGGCGAGCGAAACGGGAACAGCCCAAACCAAGAGGCTTGCCTCTTGGGGTTGTAGGACACTCAACATGGAGTTACAAAGGAACGGGGTAAACGAACAAGTCTGGAAAGGCTGGTCAGAGAAGGTAAAAACCCTGTAGTTGAAACTTCGTTCCCTCCTGAGTGGATCCTGAGTACGGCGGGACACGTGAAATCCCGTCGGAAGCAGGGAGGACCATCTCCCAAGGCTAAATACTCCCTAGTGACCGATAGTGAACCAGTACCGTGAGGGAAAGGTGAAAAGCACCCCGGAAGGGGAGTGAAAGAGAACCTGAAACCGTGTGCCTACAAGTAGTCAAAGCACATTCATGTGTAATGGCGTGCCTTTTGTAGAATGAACCGGCGAGTTACGATTGCATGCGAGGTTAAGCTGAGAAAGCGGAGCCGTAGCGAAAGCGAGTCTGAATAGGGCGGTTTTAGTATGTAGTCGTAGACCCGAAACCAGGTGATCTACCCATGTCCAGGTTGAAGTTCAGGTAACACTGAATGGAGGACCGAACCCACGCACGTTGAAAAGTGCGGGGATGAGGTGTGGGTAGCGGAGAAATTCCAATCGAACTTGGAGATAGCTGGTTCTCTCCGAAATAGCTTTAGGGCTAGCCTCACGATTAGGAGTCTTGGAGGTAGAGCACTGTTTGGGCTAGGGGCCCTCATCGGGTTACCGAACTCAGACAAACTCCGAATGCCAAGTACTTACACGTGGGAGTCAGACTGCGAGTGATAAGATCCGTAGTCGAAAGGGAAACAGCCCAGACCACCAGCTAAGGTCCCAAAGTATACGTTAAGTGGAAAAGGATGTGGAGTTGCTTAGACAACCAGGATGTTGGCTTAGAAGCAGCCACCATTTAAAGAGTGCGTAATAGCTCACTGGTCGAGTGACTCTGCGCCGAAAATGTACCGGGGCTAAACGTATCACCGAAGCTGTGGATTGACATGTTGATGCATATTTCCTTTGGAAAAATGCCGTGTCAGTGGTAGGAGAGCGTTCTAAGGGCGTTGAAGCTAGACCGAAAGGACTGGTGGAGCGCTTAGAAGTGAGAATGCCGGTATGAGTAGCGAAAGATGGGTGAGAATCCCATCCACCGAATGCCTAAGGTTTCCTGAGGAAGGCTCGTCCGCTCAGGGTTAGTCGGGACCTAAGCCGAGGCCGAAAGGCGTAGGCGATGGACAACAGGTTGATATTCCTGTACCACCTCGTTTTCGTTTGAGCGATGGGGGGACGCAGGAGGATAGGGTAAGCGCACTG
>NZ_JAUSTU010000066.1:0-2340 GCF_030813005.1 Anoxybacillus andreesenii | reverse complement strand
ATAGCTGGCAAGTCTTTTTTTTCTATAAAAATAAAAGTGCAAGGTTATGTACTTTTACTTTGCATAACTCTGTACTTTTATTTTGCACTATACACCATGAGTGTGTCTTAGACCATGCATTGTAATCGCCGGACTAATTTTTAATTCAAGTAGAATTTCCCTTAAAAATTTATTAGCCCGTTCATTAGTGATTACTTTATATTTTGATCTTGAATTATAAAAAACTAAATGATTCGCATTTTTATGGAGGGTATCAAATAAATCTTTAAACAAATCCATCGTTTTTTTATCTACTACAATTTTTCTAATAGACTGTTTGTTCTTGGTTGGTCCAAATCCTAATTCCATCTTATTATTGTATCCCCATGTTTTATCAACATTAACTTTGTTATTAATAAAGTCAAAATCTTCAAAGGTAAGTCCAACTAATTCTTCAAAACGAAATCCCGTAACTAAACCTAACAATAATAAATAGTACTCTAATCCTCTGTTTAACCACTTTTTGAGTGTATTTAATAACAAAATACTATCGTTATAATTTAAATGTTTTTCAGCCTCATCTTTTGCCACAACTGAGTATATTAATTCGCCTTTTCTTGTAAAATCACGCGGTATAATTTGTTCGTCAACTGCATCAAGGACGCAAGCACGTATATGACCATGAACCTTTTCTACTGTTTCCTTTGAACGACCAGAGCCAAGTTGATTTAAAAACATCTGATAATCTTGGGATGAAATGTTTTGTAATGGCGTACTAGCGAAATAATCCTTTATTCGGTCATGAGTGTACCTATAATGATTTAAAGTGGCAGTTTTTAAATTGCTTTTATAAAGTTTGACCCAACTATCAAAATATTCATCAAATGGTGCAGGTCTTAAAAAAGGAATTATACCTTTGTTTAACTGAACTTCAATTTCTGCTGCTGCGGCTTTTGCCTCACCTGAAGTCCTAAATCCACCTTTTCTTAGTGGAGCGTCTAATGATTTATGACTAATTGTATATTGATAAGTTGTTCTTTTTTTTCCCTTTCTTTTTTGAATACTTGCCATACGGAACACCTCTGTATATCTATTGTTTTAGGCAAGTGTATATCTTGTATAAAAAATTGTTCTCTCTCTTTAAAGTGTTTTGAAACGTGTAATAAGATGCGGTAAAACTAAGTTATGATCATTTACATTGCCTCCTTATTAAAATCTAGTAAAATTGTATAATGATTATATGTTTACAACAAATCATATATCGTTGCATAATGTACTCAACTCTGATTTTTCTATTTCAATTAATTAAGTTATAATTAAAGGTTTAAGATTGCGATGTGATCTTTTTACTTATTTTTAAAAATAGCTTGGAAATGTTTATCCAAAAAACTTGCCATTTCCGAAGCTTTGAAGGACCAAGTTTGCCCTTTAGATTTTGGGTAAAAGACAAAGCCTCCATATTCAACGTCAAGAACTTTTCTGAATTTTGTGGGGTAAAGTATATTCTCTTTTATCCACTCGCTTTTGTAATTTATTCTTTTTTCAAGATCCTTCATCGACCAATAAACACCAATGAGTTGTGACTGCTTTAACTCTTCTAATTCAACTTTTGAAATAAGGATAGAATCGGAAGGGATTGGTATAGTTAGGTTTACTGAGAGTTGTTGCATTTTCTTTTTCCTCCGCATGAAAATATTTTAAATAGATATCCAATAAAGTGGTGAAAGGCTATTAGGAACATTTATTCACCACTTTATTAAACCTTCAAACTGTTATATAATTTAAATAGATATATGTGTTTTCAGTATGGGTGAACTTAGTTGTGGAGGCTGAGTTCACTTTTTTTCATTATTTATTGCTTCGTTAGGGGAATTAGGGAATTTTAGGTTTTTCATATCCCCTTCAGTTGTTATTGTGTTTTCAGTAGTTTTATATAAATTAGGGTAATTATGGTCTTTTTTCTTAACATCAATATCTTCAAATAAATACGGGTTAACTAAGACTAGACCTTTTCTACCTGACTTTCCACCAACTTCTTGACGAATATATGAATGGTATTCTAGAAGGTCATAAGCTCTTTGTAGGCGCTCTTTCCCCTTAATTTTTTTCTTTGTATTTTGGTGAATAGTATTTTTATCAACAACAGGATTATTCTGTCTAAGAATTACTTTCAATACATATTCAGCATCATCAAAATCCATACTTTTCTTCATTACTCCGAAAGCTTTCTGTGCATGAGCAATAAGGTAGTCTTTAAGTTTGATTGTGTTAAGAGTCATATTTAATGGCGTTCTATTCGGAAACGAAAGTGACGGTGATGAAGTAAGTTCGCAACCGTCACTTTCGTTTCCTTTTTATTTT
>NZ_JAUSTU010000065.1:0-2379 GCF_030813005.1 Anoxybacillus andreesenii | reverse complement strand
TGTCTGCTGCCACTTTCAATGGCAGTGGTTTTTATTGTTTTAGGAAAATTTTGTGGCGGTACTTTTAGTGGGATTTATGCGACAATGTAGAAATGTAAATCATTCCCTGGCGGGAGGAGGACAAAAAAACACCTCGAAGAGATAGCAGTCTCTCCGAGGCTGATTTACTTCACAAAACTATGACTAGAATAAGATATCTTGGTAAAACGGTCAAGGCTTATTTAAAACAATTCCAAGATGTACCACCTCCTTGTGATGAGGGTTGCCCTGACTGTAACGGAAAATTATATAAACATGGTCGCTATTATCGTACTGTTATTATTGGAAAAAAACTGATTAAGATCCCTATTTATCGAAGGCTTTGTCCAGCTTGTGGCAAGACGCTATCTTTATTACCTGATTTTCTTTATCCCTACCGGGTTCATGTTGGAGGAATCCTTCAAAAGGCGTGGATATTGCGGTATGTAAATGGAAAAAGTTATTATTTCATCCGGACCCTTATAACTAAAAGCGTAAATGGTGGTATCAGCTATAAAACTATTAAACGCTGGGATTGCTTATGGAGGAAAGTAAAAGGACCTTTAGTTAAATTACTTCTTTCCACAATAGCCGAAGTTCAACCAACGGCCATTAACTTTCAAACGATAAAACCATTAAATGATGAACAAGCACTTCTATTTCTTCTACCATTAGCTTGGGAAATTTTTCATCCCAACACTCCCTATCCTTCCTACGGTTTCTTCCAATGGATAAATCAACTAATTGAAAGAATTTAAACCACTCCAACCTTAATTACCCACCATCTGAACCGCCTATCATTTTTCCAAACTTAAATTCTCTCCCTTTCGGGGCAGTTTCACCGTGTTTTCCTCTTTTGAAACGAATGTTCCCACAGAATCTGGGCTCTCCCTTTTAGTAGACGATCGTTATTAAATGAGAACTATAGAATGATTAAAAATAAGGGAGAGTTTTCAATGCATGAAAAACTAAGAAATGACATTGCCCTATACCGTTTTGGCCTTATAGCCGAAATCGTCACTAGGGAGTTGCCAAAAGGAGAGCAAGCCAAACGGCTGCGAAGCATCGCGGAGACTGAGCACCTAAACCCATATGGAGAAATGCAAAAAGTTGGAACCCGAACTCTAGAACGTTATCTACAACTCTATCGAAATGGGGGATTTGAGGCATTAAAGCCAACTAAACGTGGTAGCTACGCTCCAAGAGCTATTTCCAATCACGTATTAGAAAAAGCCATTCAGTTAAAAACCGAGCGACCTGAACGGTCCGTAGAACAAATTATTCGGATTATGGAGCTAGCAGAGATAGTAGATAAAGGAACGATTTCCGAAAGCACCTTATCAAAACAATTGCGGAAGGCAGGAATAACAAGAAAGAAGTTACAACAAGCACCAAAAAGCAGTCAGTTTCGTCGATTTGAATTTCCATATCGAAATGCCTGTTGGCAAGGGGATGTGCAACATACTCTTTATTTACCAGATCCAGAAGATTCAAGTAAGAAGCGAGTCGCAAAGCTATTTGCCTTTATCGACGATTACAGCAGGCTCATTGTCCACGGACAGTTTTATTTTGATGAAAAGGGGGCACAGCTAGAGGACAGTTTATTTAAAGCCCTTCTAACACATGGGAAGCCAGAACAAATCTACGTCGATAATGGAGCGATCTATCGTGCAAAAGCACTAGAAACAACCTGCGCAAAACTAGGAATAAAACTTTCCCACTCTACCCCTAGAAGGCCTCAAGGACGTGGGAAAATTGAGCGTTTCTTTCAATTTGTCGATTCATCCTTCAAGCCAGAGGCCTACGATCTAATAGAATCCGGAAGGATTCAATCTATAGAGCAATTGAATCGCTATTTTCATATTTGGAAAGAATCTATCTATCATGAGCGAAGGCATGGTGAAACGAAACAAACTCCTAAACAAAGATGGGAAGAATGTGAACAACCTACGGTTTCCATTTCCTTTTCTGACTTAAAAAATGCATTTTATTGGGAAGAGGAGCGAAAGGTTGATAAAACTGGCTGCATTTCCTTCCAAGGGAATAAATACGAGGTGGAATCACAACTAGTGGGCCAACAAGTCACGGTTCGCTTTAATCCCAATGATTTAGAGAAATTAGAGGTTTGGCTGGAGGGAAAACAATATGAAGATGCCATCCCTCTTATACTTAGCCGTCCAAAACATGATAAAGCTGCATCTGAAAACCCTAGTCAAACAGGAGAAGGAACAGGTTTGAACTTTTTAGATTTAACCGCACCAGAACATGAAAGGAAGCAAGGGGAAAAACGGGGAACATTAAGCTATCAATCACTTGTGGAGGAAAAATAAAAAAATGATATCAAAACATTTTGGATGGGAT
>NZ_JAUSTU010000064.1:0-2417 GCF_030813005.1 Anoxybacillus andreesenii | reverse complement strand
TGTATAGTGCAAAATAAAAGTACAGAGTTATGCAAAGTAAAAGTACATAACCTTGCACTTTTATTTTTATAGAAAAAAAAGACTTGCCAGCTATCCAAAATTTCCCTACTGTTATTGGTGTCGAATCAAAACAGTGGAGGTCGAAAGGATTGCTAGCAATGTCTGAAGTTAATTGTATCAAACTACTAAGAAATCAGAAATCATTATCTATCAATGGAATCTCAAAAACTCTAAAAATTAATTGGAGGACGGCAAAAAAATACGCAGATGAGGATCAACTGCCAAAGGAAAAAACATTTCACAAAAAAGGGATGATGTATGAGAGCAATTGGGGAGTAATTGTTTCCGATTGGTTGGCTGAAGATCAGAAGCTAAAGAAAAAGAGTAGGAGAACAAACAAGAAACTTTATTCGGATTTAAAAAGCATGGGCTTTCCCGGTTCTTACCGAACCTTGTGCTATTTTGTCAAAGACTGGCGTGAAGGAAAAGACTTAGTGGATGAAGAGACAGATTTGACTGATGGGGAAAAGGACAAAAATTATGAAAGGTTAAACCATCCTCCGGCTGAGGCACAAGTGGATTTTGGAATTACCGAGGCTGTGAAGGACGGAAAGTATATAGATGTCCACTGCCTAGTAATGTCTCTCCCAAATAGTAATGCGGCGTTCTGTATCCCATTACCAGGGGAAAACCAAGAGTGTTTTCTTCATGGTTTAAAAACTGCATTTAAGCAACTAGGAGGAGTGCCTCGAAAAATCAGAATTGACAATTTAAAGGCAGCCGTCATTCAGCCTAGGGGGCGACATGAAGAAGCAACTTATACGAATGAATTTCAACAATTTGCAGGTCATTATGGCTTTGAGATTCAAGCTTGTAATCCAAGAAGTGGGCATGAAAAAGGAAATGTTGAAAATAAGGTGGGGTACGTTCGGTATAATTTTGTGACACCAGCCCCTGTGGTAAAAGACCTTCAGCATCTTGAAACAATACTAAAAGAAGGCTTAGAAAAAGACCGCCAGCGTCTTCACTACCAAAAGCAGGTACCTATTCAACAACTATTGGAAAAGGAGCAACCTTATTTGTTGGCGTTACCAGAAAAAGAATATCCGGTATTTAAGGAGGAAATAGTAAAAGCAGATAAATATGGTGAAATAACCCTCGATAAAACTAAAATACATATTCCCAAAGGCTATAATTACGGACAACTGCATGTCGTTAAATATTGGGATAAGTTTAAGGTGATTTCACCTTTCGGAGAAATTCTCCATGAAGATTACCGCCCGTATATGCAGAAAAACAGAATAATACCTTGGATTTCCATACTAAAATCATGGGTGCAGAAACCAAGGGTAGTAACCTACTCAAGATATACACCTTATTTGCCCGGCAGAATCTATGAATATCTTAAAATAGAAAATTTATCGATTCGTAAGGAACGGTTAATGTGGCTGATTGGTTTACTTGCGAATCGGGAAATGGCTGAAATTAATGATCAATTTTATGAATTGATTAATGACCAGCCTGAGGAATTAAAGGATCCCGAGCTCCATCCATATGACGTGGATTGGGCAAAATATGACCAACTACAATCTCTTTCTCCGGAAGGGAGTGAAGGTCAATGAGCAGCGATATCAAACAGTTATGCAAAACCCTTCGTCTTGCTTATATAGCTGAGGCATATGAGTCCATACCATTTGAAAGTCAGGAGCAATATCTGACAGACCTCTTAAAGAGGGAAATTCAATTGCGAGAAGAGGCAAAATGCGAGCGACTGATTAAAAAAGCGCAGTTTCTGAATAAGAAAACATTGGAGGAGTATCACTGGGGAGAACAAATTCACTTTCCTCCCCAAATTGATGCCAAGGAATTGTGTGAATTACATTTTATTGATAATCATGAGAATGTCATTTTAACAGGATCCCCCGGAACGGGGAAAACACACCTGGCTACTGGACTAGGCCGTCGCGCATGCCAAAAAGGATATGAGGTACGTTTTTACCGTGTATCAGAGTTAGTGAATACACTGGAGAAGATGTGGAGAGAAGGGAAATTAACGCAGTTTCAAAATAGATTTAAAAAGGTAGACATGATTATTCTGGATGAAATGGGGTATATACCGTTTAGCAAAGAAGGCGCTGAATTGTTGTTTCAGTTAATATCTGACTGGTACGAACAGAAGAGCCTTTTGATTACTTCAAATTTAGAATTCAGTCAGTGGAACCGGATCTTTCTAGATGCCAGGCTGACCGCCGCATTGGTAGACCGAGTTATTCATCACGCACATATTTTAAGCTTTACTGGAGACAGCTATAGAGTTACACACGCACTATCCCGTCAATCATAATCACTTTAAATAAGGCTGGCAAGCTTCTGCATTTTTTATTGCATTTTTATGTACTTTTTTCTTGCAAAATACA
>NZ_JAUSTU010000063.1:0-3175 GCF_030813005.1 Anoxybacillus andreesenii | reverse complement strand
CTCCATGTAAAGTTGCGCAAAGTATCCCAGTCTATTTAATCATGGGTTTACTGGTATTTCATTAAATGTTGCATTTAATATTGCAATTTAAGAAATATTTATAAATAAATTATTTGAATTAGCAACTAAGTTTATCTAACTCCAGTTTCAATCATATAAACCCCTGTTTTCTAAGAGGAAATTTACTGTAACATTTTTTATAGAATTAGTAGATAATGTATAATTTTTTAATTGTTGTGGTTTAACCCTATCATGGAAAAGTATATTTTTTAGATTATATACGTCAATTTCCTTATCAATTCCATTTTGATAAGTGAACCTTATTTCTTTTTCAATTTGTTTTGTTACTAATTCTTCTATTTTTTTTGAGGAAAGGTGTTCTTCTAAATCTGTTAATTCTCCTTTTGCATCAACATGTATGTTAAAATGGAACTTTTCACCATCCCTAACAACATTTATTTTTACAGATGGTGACGTTATTCTTACAGCACCTTTTATTTCATTGTCCTCAATAATATCTACTGGTGTACGTTTAATCTTTGTTTGCGTCCATCTAAGACCAATAAGCTCTTCATAAGACATCCACTCTCTATAGTTTCCTTCACTCACAGGAAAAGCACCATTTATTTTTAGGGTGTTTTTAGTCTTTGGTTCTGTAGTTAATTCCTTCCAATCGTTTTCGTCAATTGAAATTGAAGGCAGTAAAGCAGTCCCCCCTGGCTCGCTATAAATCGAAGTAAATTTATGCAAACGCATCGGTTTAATATACGAATATTGATTATATGCATCTGTTGGCTCATATAAGATGGTATATATTGGAGGCAGTTGGAAAAAACCAGTAGAGCTAAGTATTTTTTCAATTGACTCTTTTGTTCCAAACATCCATGGTGTTGGACGAAATTCTCCATTTTTCTTTAAGGATTCCTCCACTTTTTTTATACCTTTTTCCAAAATAGACTCTGTATAGATAATTGCTCCTATATGTGACCAGTTTACTGTTTTTTGGGATGTTCGATATAAATCGAAAATAGCATCATTAATTGTATGACCTGAACCATTGCCTATGTATAGTGGTATGGGTTGTCCCGATTTGCCATCTTCGGATTTAGCTACATTGGAAAAATCAAGTATTTGGGCATAAATTATATATTTTTCATCTTTATAGTCAATTGCAATTGCTGAGACGAAATTCACTTCTTCAATTTCGTATTCATCCCAGCACCCTGTTAAAATCAGTAATACGAATCCTATCAGTGGGATTACCATTAATTGTTTCATTTTTATTCATCTCCTTGACGATCAGTATCATTTGTGTCAAGGATCTTTGCGCGTTCATCTTGTTGTGCAACTGGGTATTTCAGTAAAGATTTAGAAAAATCATTTTTTACATATGGTGAGACTGGACTTAAATAAGGAATACCAAATGATTCTAGCTTTGCAAGGTAGCCAAGTGTTAAATAGACACTGATAAAAAAGCCAAACATTCCTAGAACAGAAGAAAGAAAAATTGAAAAGAATCGTATAATTGTAACTGTCCCATAAAGAGCTTGATTACCTAGTGTAAAGGTTGAAACAGCAGTAATTGCAGAAACAACTAACATAGTTGGAGATGTTAAACCTGCTCGAATTGCTGCGTCACCTACGATTAGTCCACCTACAACTGCTATGGTTTGACCAACTGCCTTTGGCAATCGGACACCTGCTTCGCGAAATAACTCAAATAGGCTTAGCATTAATAATACTTCTACTGCTGAATTAAAAGGTATACCTAATCTAGAAGATGCTATTGTTGCTAGTAACGGAAATGGAATTTGGTCTACATTAAATGCAGATAACGCAACCCAAAAAGCAGGTAAAAATAAGGACAACATTAACCCCAAAAGTCTAAGTAAAAGTTCCAAAGAAGCATAGTAATATGGAGTATGTTCATCCTCAGCAGTATGGAGAAACAATCCCAAATTACCTGGTGCAATTAATACGTTGGGAACATTATCAATAAAAATAGCAAATCTTCCTCTAACAAGACTACTGACAACACCATCTGGACGAGATACAGATTTCATTAATGGAAAAAGAGAATACTTAGAACCACCAAGAAGACCCAGTAATTGGTTGTCGCTGTTTATAATATCTATATCAATATTAGTTAAACGGTGAGTGACTTCTTTAATCATCTTTTTATTTTGTATATCTGTTATGTAAACTAATCGAACTTGTGTTTGACTTCTTTTACCAAGAGTAAAAGACTTTGTTACAAGAGAATTCGATTTAAGCCTTTTCCGTACTAAAGCGATGTTTGTACTCAAATCTTCAACAAAAGCGTCTCTTGGACCACGCAATGATACCTCAGTATGAGATTCTTCTGGTGATCTTTTTGGCGGACTGGATGTATTAAAGAAATATAAATTTTCAGCAATCAATATTGCTGTATAGCCATTAAAAATTTTCTCTTGGAGTGTATTGTCAACATTTATTTCATGATTGCGCAACGTAATACGTTCGGAACAATTTATATTTTCTACACCTTTTTGTCCATCACGGTAGTATTTGTCTTGAATGTCTGGGAGTATACTATTTATTAATAATTTATGTTCAATTAAACCATTGCAGTAGATAATAAGCATTTGTTCCTTTTTATTATTTGCATATAAGTGTTGTTTCTCAATGGATACGTCTGTTGAATGTTGGAAAAGATTCGTAATATACTGTTCCTTTTTTTTATAATTATCTCTTCTCATCTGTAGACACCCTGTTCGTTGAAATTTTAATTAAAAAGGCAATAAAGACTGTGATAAAAACACCAAAAAAGATACTTCCAATGTAATAAAAACGTGATAAAAAGATAAAGAATTCTTCATTTGAAATAGGCAATGTAATAACAATTAGATAGATAACACAAATAAAGGCTTGGATATAAAAGTAAGTAGTTCCGATAATGTGGAGAAAACTATAAAAAACAGTTTAATTCACATAAAAAACGCAAATCAAATAAAGGTAATATCAACAAATGAATTAGCATATAAAAACGCTTAGAAAAAGTATAACTTCTAAGCGTTTTTATATTTAACATTCATCTTTATGTAAGCGTAAAATAATCCCCACCTGTGAAGCAGGTGGGGATCGCGTTATTATTTAGGTAAGTTTTTAAAATCTTTACAAACGATTGGAAGTGTTG
>NZ_JAUSTU010000062.1:0-3196 GCF_030813005.1 Anoxybacillus andreesenii | reverse complement strand
CGTTTACCATTATTATTTTTCATGTCGATCAACCTCCGTGTGTTAGTTAAACTATACACTAAAGTTGTCTACGACATCTATCCTAACAGAGGGGGTTATGGAGGGGGAAAAACTTGGCTAAATTACAACGATTGGCGACAAAAGAAGACGGCATCGTTGTTATTCACAACCCTGTAAGCGAAGAAGAATTGAAAGACAGAAAGGAACAGTATCAACTTCTCTCCGATAAAGAATTTGCGTTTCGCTATAACCATATGTTGTTCCTTCCTATTGATTTTACTTGGAATGGAAAGAAACATAAAATTCAATATAATTTCTGTACGAATCCCTTTTGTAAATGGTGCGGTCAAGAACAGCTCAAGTTTGAAACAGTTAAAGGAAAACCCTCAAGATATAAATTGAGTGGCAGAAGCAACAAAAAAATGATTGTTTGTAATCCAGACCCTATTCATCCCGAAAGAGGTATGACATTAAATTGTTATTCAACTGCCATCTCAAATTGGTCAGTAGCAGAGGAAATATCAAGACTAATTCGTATCAATCAAACTCAAGATGTTGAGCCTGATTACAATTTTCATAAGGATGGTTGTTCCGCAGGACACATAACACCTTTTGATACGCCTGATGGGTTTTATAAACAAGGTAAAACCTTGAATAATTCTCAAAGATGGCAGTGTAAAGTATGTAAGAAAAAGACAAGCCTTCTACCAAATAAACGACAATCTACAACTTATCGTCAGAAGAGAAATGATATTCTTCCAATGTTCGCAAAATTGCTCTTAAATAAAATGCCTATCAGTCGTACTTGCGACATTTTAGAAATCGGTGTTGGAACTTATTATCAAAAGTTAGAGTGGCTGTACCGTTGTTGTTTAGAGTTTTTAGAGAAATATGAAACAACTTCTTTGGCTAATAAGTCATTTAAAGAAATGTGGCTAAACACTGATAAAATGCACTACAACCTTAATAATGTTCGAAAGAAGGGACAAGGTGGTCAAAAATATTTTGGCTTAGAGGATAGCCAAGTGCAGACATATGTAGTCGTATCAGCGGATGCACTCTCACGATATGTGTTTCGTTCAGATGTTGCCTATGATTGGGAAATGACAGTGGAAGATTTGAAATATGATACGGTGATATATAAAGAAGACCATTTGAATGATTTCAGCAAGAAGAATAACCGTTTAGACTTTTCTTATTATCCTCAAGAGCCTTCACCAAAAGATACACAAAAGCCACACGAATATCGAGCGGAACTAAATGAGTTTAACAAAAGAATGCAGTATGTAGATGGGTTACACGTAAATCCTACTTATACGACAATTGCTCATTATTGGCTCATTAAACAGCTTGTAAAGGCATCTGAATGGAGAATGATTAGCGATAATGATTCTTCAATCATAACAGCATTCTTTAGGGTGTTCTCGAAGGGAATAAGGACATATGATGCCCACCACTTTCTAAGTTTAATTGATAGGAATAAGAGCAGAAAACAATGTTTAGAAGAATTTGAAGATGCCAAAGCCGATTTGTTGTATTGGGGTTTTCATAGTGGATACGAAACGAAGAACTTACGGAAATTGGCTTACCTTTCATTAAAAGAATCTTTTGAAACGCATAAGTTTCAAAAGGAAATCAAAACTGATAATCAATCATACAATGTTTGGGCTAAAAATCCGATTACACATCCATTAGCATCAAGAGATAAAGGCTTTCATATAGTAGATTGTACTACCGATTTATCTTCTCTTGAACCGAAAGACATTGCAAAAATGGTAATGAATGTAAATGATAATGCCACGAATAGTTTTATCCAACAAATACGCAGAAGATTATCTATCCTTGAAAGACCATTAATGACTGCAAGGGGAGATGGAAAAAGTTATATTTACGCCAACTTCAATCCAAAGTATGCTCAATACGCTTTGACCATTTTAAAGACATTCTATAACTTCTGTGAGACCTATAAAACAGCTGATGGGAAAGAATTTACTCCTGCACAGCGTTTAGGCATTACAGATAAAGTATTTGATTTGAAAGATATAATATATTTAAGATAGTTCGTCAAATTTTGACGAACTATCTTAATAGTAACAATCATCATTATCAATCAAATTTTAAATTCGTTTGGACTTCTGAAAAAATAAAGTGTGTAACAGTAGAAGCATATGGATTTACTGTGTCGATAAACTCTTCCGCTTTAGAAAAATTCTCAAATTGCATTTTAAGCATATAGCAGGCATTTCCTGCTATTCTATAACAAAAGTCGACATTAGGGAGACTTTCTAAGTAATTTTTAAATCTTTTATAATCTCCATTTTTTACTGTTGCTTCGATGATACATTGAATAGGTAGCCCTATTTTTTCATAATCAATTTCCAAAGTATATTTTTTTATTATTCCAAAAGACTCCATTTGTCTTACCCGTTCAGTTACTGAGGGAGAGGACAAATGAACTCTTCTTCCAAGTTCACTCATTGATAAACGACTATTATTGGATAACTCAACTACTATTTTTTTATCAATATCATCTATTTTCATTTTTAAAGGAATCCCTCTCTTTTCTGTTAATTATTTAATTGATTATACGGGAAAATGTTTCGAATTTAATGTGATTTAAAGATTTTATAATTTATATTTAATATAACAAGGAGGTATTATAAATGGCAAGAATAAAACAATCAAATTATGGAGAAACACCTTTTCAAAAGCTATTAGGTCATAATAAAGAAGTTATGATGTCGTGGTCTAAATTAGGAGATGTCTTAGAAAAAGATGGACTGTTATCATCAAAATTAAAAGAACAGGTTAGAAGAACATTAGCACAAAGCAATGGTTGTGAGTATTGTAAAGCAAAAGGGAAACCTGACCCTAATCTGTTTGATGAAAAAACATCTGTTGCGGTAGGATTTGCTGAGGCATTTTTAAAATACCAAAAAGGAAATGTCCCAGATGCAGTATTTCAAATATTAAACGAGTATTTTGCTGAGGATGAAATAAGTGAGCTTTGTGCGTTTATTTGCTTTACTACCGCTCAACAATACTTTGGAGCATTAATGAAATTAGAACCTAATGTTTTAAATCGAAAAAGTAATAAAGATGTAAGCGTCAAATAGAATCCACCTGTTAGTGTATATAATACCTATGAGATAATCTCTTTAAATCAAAGTTTGAGGAGGTTTTTTATGTCCCAGAG
>NZ_JAUSTU010000061.1:0-3631 GCF_030813005.1 Anoxybacillus andreesenii | reverse complement strand
TGTTATTAATCACCCTGTTTGTCGGTAGTTTCGGAACCGACAATGGCGGTGATTTTTTTAATTTTTAACCGTCATTTTCGTTGACGATATATATTAGCCGTAGAAATTGACGGAATCTATTGTCCATAGTTCGGCTGATGTAATGCTGAAAAGGGGAAGCGGACCATCTGGTCCAACTCCCCCTGAACTAAATATCAACCTGATAGGTTTCATTAGGTTTTAAATATAATTTTGTTTCATTGCGGCCGACGATAATATACCATTCCCTCCCAAGTTCTATCCTGCACGAAAGTTTCCTACCTTCCCCAAGATGAAGGTCAAACCAATCACCACAACGAACCTTGTATCCCATATTGTCACCCCAAAAGACCACCCAACAATCAAGATCCTCATTATATTTCATATCATTCCAACGGCTTTTCATGTCGTTTCCCTTCGTATCCTAGAATTCTTTATATTCATTTAAGATTCGATCCACATGCATCGCATCAACTAATTTTTCCTTCCGCACAACGGCATCTAGTAAGCATGCTGTACATACATTGTTGATTTCGCGGGGAATTCCTCTAGTATGTCCATAAATAGAATCAATGGCTTCTGCTGTAAAAACGGGATGCTTGGCACCTGCTGTTTCAAGTTGATGTTCAATATATTTTCGTGTTTCCTCCCGATCCAATCCTCCCAGATGATAGCGGACATTCATTCGCTGTGTAATCGGTTTAAACAGACGCATCTGAAGCGTTGAACGCAATTCAGGCTGCCCAACCATCACCAGAGCTAACGGAGAAACACTATCAATCTGAAAATTGGTTAAGAATCTTATTTCTTGAAGCATGTCTCCCTGCAGTAGGTGAGCTTCGTCAATAATCACGACAACTGTTTGTTGTTGACTTTCATACAAATCCCAGATGGCATGTTCAAATTGACGCTTCGTTTCGCTCCGCAAAAATTTGGGCGGAATACCAAGATGATGCAATAATTCTCTGTAGAAGTCTCTTGGTTTAAGAGAGGAATCACATAGATAAATAAATTGATATTTTGTAAGATCCAATCCGTCCCGAAGGGACCTGATGGCAGTTGATTTTCCAGCCCCAATCTCCCCGGTAACTAGGCCAAATGAACGTGTTTTAACCATGTATTGAAGCCGGGCAACACATTGTTGAAAAGAACTTGATTGATACAAACTTTCCGTCGGAATTTCTTTTGTAAAAGGAGTGCGATCCCATCCGAAGAAATGACTAATCATACTGATTCACCCTCTTCCATAAGGCTCACAAAGCCACTCTGATGATTTTGCTTTTGTTGTTCTTGGTATTCCTCATAGACTAGTTCAATATAATTTAGCCCTGTTTTCTGAATCGTTTCCTTAGATTCCGATTTTGGGCTTTCCTCAGGTTTATCCCATTTCATGGAACGTTGTACCATTACATCGGCGTCTTTCAGTCGCTTCTCCTCTTTCCAAACCTGTATAATAGACATATCATAAGGATCAAAGCGTAATTGAACTTTCTCACCCACAAATCCTGGCTCCACCTCATAAGTAGTTCCTAATAGGGACACGCAGTTTGTTTTATCTACTTTTCGTGTTTCTTCCAAGAGGAAAACTTCTACTAATTCGTGAGGAGGAATCGTTCGGATTGGATGATCACATTTCTGATAACGATCCATTGGCCGTTGTTTAAAGCTGTTATGAACTTTTTGGTGGTAGGCTACTTCCAGCCATGCCGTAAAAAATCGATTTAAATCAGCTATGGTTTGGATTTTTCCTTGTTCAATTAAGTCATATGCTTCCGGAACGAAGCTCTGATCCACAAAACGAAAGAACTTTTCTTGTTTACCGCGGCCTTGGGGGCGATAGGGTTTAGTATGTTTAAGCTGTGTCCCCAATCTTCCGCATATTCTGGCAAAATGATGGGAAGAATAGATAGCTCCATTATCAACATAGATCATAGATGGAACCCCGTGCTTCAATATAGCTTTTTTTAGACAGTCCTCTAATCGCGGTACACGCTCTTCAAAATAAAACTGCGCGTGAACAACGTATCGAGAATAATCATCAAGAAATACGACAAGGTAGGCCATCTTCTTCTTTCCCTTTTTTTCGGGATGAGGCAAATAGAGGGTGTGCTGGACATCTCCCTGCCAACAAGCGTTGCGATGTTCCGCCTCAAACCTTCGAAAAGAGTCCTTATTGTTTGTTTCTAATGCCTTTTTGGTCATTCCCCGGCGTCTGAGTTGTTTAGAAAGGGTACTTTCTTTTAATTCCCCCGGCTGCACAAATTTAGCTAACTCTAAAATAGCCATGATCTGTCGTACACTTCTTGTTGGATTCTCTTTCTTTAAAGCAATGGCTTTTTCTAGAACCTCCGGTTCGATGGTCTTTGACCTAAGTAGATCTGCCCTTGGGGAAGGCTTTAACGCATCCCATCCACCTTCTTTATAGGCTTTCATATATCTTTCCAATGTGCGAACACTTACCATTTTGGCAGTGCTGAATGGAATGTCATAGGAATGCCTCGCAATTTCTTTTAACAGTTGAGCTTGCTCTCCCGGTTCTAGTCTTCGAGTCACTAATGGGGCTATCAGGCCATACCGAAAGTTGGCGATCTCTTGTCTTTGTTTTTCATCCATCCAAATCTCTCCTCTATAGATATTCCATAAAATTATGGCATACCTGCCCCATTTAGACAGGACTACATATTTTGTTGGACAATCAGTGAGTGAATGGAATAATTTAGGTAAAATCAAGTGTCAGATTAAAGAAATTGCATTCGCCACAGAGGGTGGCGGCGGGATAACTACATATTTTATAGACGTAGATCGGCAGGAAGATGAGTATTTAAGAAAGACAAATAACCCATCAGTGATGGGTTAAATTGGAATTTTTGAACGTACTTTTGGAGAAGAAAATAAAACCATTTAAGGGTATCTAGGGTCGTTGAGTTTACACCTTTTGAATGAAGGCGAAGTAAATCCTCCTCCTCCCCAAAATGAATAAGTCTGCCCGCGACCCAAATAGAAGTACGGCCAATTTGTGCCAGGTATCGGTTCCACCACCGTTTGATAGTTGTAGCTGAAATTCCGCCAATAGCTGGGGAGACAATGCTTTTTGAAATCTTTTCGAAGCTGTCTCCTTTCCTTCTTCGATTAAAGGCCGCCTCGCGAGAGGTCGTAACCACACGAGCCCAAGGAATGAGGAAATTGGGAAAAAGGGAAATAGTTTTTCCACATAACGGACAATACCAACGGTAGATTGGTATAAGGATGCACTGGTATTTAGTAGTAGCCCACCGATAATAGCGACCATGCTTATATAAAGTTCTTTTTTTACATGATTTATCAGGGCAACACAAAGAAATATTGGGGCGTTTTTCCCCATGTTCCTTTAAATAGGACTTGAGTGTTTTCCCAAAAGGTAGTATTCTATTTTTACACATGTTTTATTTTTTGGCCCCCAATCGACTGCAATCGATGGGGGCTTTTCCTTTATATTTTTACATAAAAATAGCCTAATCCACCGTCATTGTAAAGATGGGATTAGGCTATTGTCGTTATGTAATTACTTCCAAGACTGACAAATACATTGGCGGAATTATTAAGATTTAGCGTCATAGACATTGATTGAAAACAC
>NZ_JAUSTU010000060.1:0-4006 GCF_030813005.1 Anoxybacillus andreesenii | reverse complement strand
GACTCCAAAAAGGACAAAAGGAAACGAAAAACAATGTAATTTTAAGAAAAAGCTAGATTAAGAGTGATATTGTCCAAAATTCGGGGGTTAATCCGTTATTTACTCTTACAGATAAACGTGAAGAATGGGAAAAAGACAGATGGGATGTAAGAGTGCTAAATGCTAAATATGGAGTGGAATATAATAGATCCACGACTGATTTTTTCGTTGACTTTATGAAAATTGAAAACACTGTCTTTAGACAGTATTTTAAGAAATATTTACACACTCGACTACTAGGTGGAGGCAGATTTTCGTGGGGGACGGCTCGGAAATATTCAATTTATGTTCCAAGATTTCTCAATTTTATTTCTGAAATTGAACCACAGTGGAATGATTTAAAGGGACTAACGAGACAGCATATAGAGAGCTATTTGAATTACCTTCGGGATTATTCAATAAATGAATTGAAACAAAAAAATGCAAATCCTAAACAAAATAGAAGTGATAACATAAAATGTGTTTACACTTTTTTAAAAGATATCCAACGATTTGAATATAGTATCGCATCTGAGAAATCAACATCATTGCTTCTTTATCCGGAGGATTATCCCTCACTTGATAAAAAATCTGATGATGTTATTGAATATATTCCTGATTCGGTATTAGAGCAACTCTTCGGTAACATTAACGAACTTAATCCAGATGTACAACCTGTTGTGTGGGTAGCATATAAAACAGGCCTACGTATAAGCGATGTATTAGGATTAACACAAGATTGCTTAGTACGTTTAAATGGTAAATACTCTATCGTTACGGATATTGAAAAAGTATACGTTAAAGGCCATAGAATACCAATTGATGAAGAGTTAGCAAATATGCTTGCCGTTGTCATACATAACTCAAAGGAATTTAGTAATGACGATAACAACCCTAATAAATACATCTTCGTTCGATATAAGGGTTTTCGTAAAGGACTGCCTTATGCACAAGGTTGGATTAGCGATAAACTTAATGAATTGGCTATCAAAAAGAATATCACTGATGAAATGGGGAATCTCTTTCACTTCAAAAACCATCAATTCCGGCACACATACGCTGTAAAATTGTTAAATGGTGGCGCTGATATTCTAACAGTGCAAGAGTTGTTAGCTCACGCGTCACCCGAAATGACGTTGAGATATGCTCGCTTATTAGATGACACAAAACGGAAAGAGTTTGAAAAGGTTATTAAACAAGGTGTTTTTACGTTTGACCTTAATGGAGAAATACATGAGGTATCAGAAACTGAGGACATCCCTGAAGACATATTGGATATGATTTGGAAAGACGAGAAATTAAATGCATTGGATAACCCTTACGGCACTTGTCGTGCAAGAGTTAACGGAAATTGTCCATTAGCAGCTGAGCCTCCTTGTCTAACAGCGAACGATGGAAAGCCTTGTTTTGACTTATCCGTTGGCATGGATAGTTTTGATGTAAAAAAGTATGAATTACTTATAGAGTCAACAACTAAAACTATTCAAGTAGCAAAAGAATATGGTCGGGAAGAGATGGTAAAAGCGAATGAAAAGAATCTAGATAGGTACAAAAATATTTATGAAACAATTAAGAAAGGAAATGTCATTTTCGGGCGTATTGACCGTATGAAGAGACAATTAGATCGGAAGAAAATGAAAGGTGTTACACATGGCTAAATTTGACCGTGAAAAGCAATTAAGTCAGCTCCATGAAAAGAGAAAGCAAGAAACCAAGATTAAGGTTGAGGAAGCTATTAAACGCCTTACAAGGACATCTAAGGCCATTAATTTTAATAGTGTGGCAAAAGAAGCTGGAGTTAGTAAAGCAACCCTATATAACCATTCTGAGCTTAAAGAGCGCATTAATTTCTTACGCAATCAACAAGAAAAAGCATTTGTAGATAGTAGAATTAAAAGAGATGAAAACAATCAAAACGCTGTAATTGCTTCACTTAAAAGAAGGATTGAAAAATTGGAGAAAAAAAACAAAGAACTTGAAAAGGAAAATAAGCAATTACGTGATAAGGAAAACGAAAAGCTAACCGAATACTTCAAAAATATTTAGCCATCTTTCAATCGGCAACCTAGTAGTATAATTTATCGAGTGCAGTGGGAATTATTGAGTAAAGGCGCTCTTCTTATTCAAGAAACGCGCCTTTTAATTGAGTATATACAGGTTAGGTTAGTTCTTTGATATAGCTTGTAACATTTGCCAAGCAACAACTACCTTGAGGGTTATTCACATCACAACCACATCGGTTTTCCTTTATGTTCTCTCGAATATGTTCTACTGGATTAGGAGTAAGGCCTTTTTCTACGTATTCCTTTATTTTCTCTTTTGTCCAATCAAAACAATAACAAATTGGTGTAGTTACTGAGGCATCTTTTTGATGAACGACCACCTTTATGTCAGATAAAAGGTACTCTTTATTATTCGTATCAAAATAGACTACATCACAATCTTTGGTTGAACAAAAATAGTGATTTTCTTTAGCATTTAATGTTTCTAATGCAGATGGTTTAAGCATTGATTTTAATGTTATCAACTTTACATTTTTAGATCTATTTTTACAAGATGGACACTTTACAACATTTTCATTTTTAATTTCTTTAGTGTTATTACAACAATCTGACATCATTCTCCCACCTTATTATGATACATATTTTGTGCTATCTTTTCTAATTCATCAAAGTTTCAATAATAGGACATTCATGTAGAGATTTTTCATCAGGACAACAATCTTTTAAATTAATTAGCATGTGTTCGATTCTTTTTAAATCCTTAATTTTCTTTTGAACTTCATCAATTTTATGAACAACAAAATCATACATATCGTTACATCGTTCGTCGTCTTTATCAACAACTCCAAGTAGTTTATCGATCTCGGCTAAAGAAAAACCTAAATCTTGCATTCGTTTAATAAATTGTAGGCGATCCACAGACTCTTCTGGATACATCCTATATCCAGCTTTTGTCCGAGAAGGTTCCGAAAGGAGACCCAATCTTTCGTAATATCTTATAGTTTCTTTATTGACCCCACACCTTTCTGCAAGTTCACTAATGCGATAATTCATTTCATTCACCTCAGATAAATTATAAACCCTGTACCATAGTACAGGGTAAAGAGTAAAAGGTAATTTTGAAATTTTTAATTTGCTCAAACATAATCAACTAACTTTACTAATTATTATTTTTCTGTACATTCCATTCATCATTACATTTTTATCTTCGTTTATCATTAGATTTATACTATTTCTACGGTACAGATCTTCAAAATTCAATCCAATATCTGTTCCTAATACTTTTATTAGTGGTCTAAGAAGCTTTTTTGAAAAAGATAATTTATGTTCTTCAGATACGAATTTGTCAAAAATAATTATTTTGCCTCCTTTTCTTAAAACCCTCGTCATTTCTGTTAAACACTTATCTGCATCAGGCACTACAGAAAGAATTAGACTAGCAACTACATAATCAAATGTTTCATTATCAAACTCCATATTTTGAGCATCCATTTCTATGAATTTAATAGGTGAATTTTTAAATTTCGCACTTGCCTTTTTAAGCATATCAGGTGAAAAATCAATTGCCTTTATATCTAAATCAGATTGAGTTATTAACTCTAAATCAGCACCTGTTCCTACACCAACAAAAAGTACCTTTTGATTACTATGAAAGGGGATATCTAGAAATATTTGTCTGCGTGCATTTAAAAAAACACCCGAATTAAAAATCTTATCATAAATTGGAGACCAAATTTTATAAATCACTCGATTCCAAGAATTATTCATTATCTTCACTTCCGAATGACTGAATTTAAATATCCTTTAAGAGTATCCCTTTTTTAAAAACAAGAAGGGCGAAAAATCACATTGAAGCATCATACCTTTTCATTCAGTAAGAAATCATATAAAGGGGCTGTCCAAAAAGTCAGAGTAACTGACTTTTTGGTGCCCCTTTCTTATTTCTACTATTTTTAGAAAAGTGCACAAAAAAATCGTCCAATTTA
>NZ_JAUSTU010000059.1:0-4040 GCF_030813005.1 Anoxybacillus andreesenii | reverse complement strand
CGTTATGATTGTGTTTTCGTCGACTTAATCATACACGGTTTATCGTGGCTTTTTCATTTATTTAGCTTGTTGCATTTGATTATACAACTAGCCTCAGTATGTTTTTTGATCTCTTCTTCCGAAAAATATTTTCTAGCCCCTCTATATTGTCCATCATTATCTAAAAAAGCAACGAGCCCTGCCTGCTTTTTCATGAAATCTCCTTTGATACTCTCACCTTTAATTTTATAAATAACCGTTCCTTTTTTTATTTTGTACCCTTCTCCGTTTTTATCAGGTATATCTTGAACTTCCTTTTCAATGCTACCTATTTCCTTTTCAATATCCTGTTCATCTATGGGTTCATTTGTTACAGAATATAAAGTATCTTCTATTTGAAACATTGGGAGATCCACTCTTTCTTCTACACAACCAGTTAAAATGAAAATTATGATTAATGGCATCAATACAACTAATTTTTTCATCATAATGCCTCCAAATACTAGCTAGAATTTTAAACGCATTTATTACTAGGAGCTGCTGCTAACAAAAGTACGAAAGAAAAAATAGACAACATTGTAGCTTTGAAGATTTTAAAAAATACTTACTCTTTTATTTTTAACTTATAATGATTACACATTCTGAATTTACTGTAAATTACAATCACGCATCTGTCAATATCTGGTTCGAATACTATTTTCACCCGATTCCCGGTTTTTAAAGACTACACTTCCCGTAGTTGTGGTATTTTACCGAAATATAAATCTCACTCTATTACAGATTTTCCGAACGAGAAAGCCTATGCAGGTCGCAGACCGTCTTTAGACATGGGATGATTGTGAGGTCAAATACGGAGTACCACATTTAACCGTAAGGTTTTATGGTGCTTCAAGTATTTGAAAATTTCACTATCTTTTATATATATTTGTTGCAGTTGTGATCGTAAACTAATAAAATAGAAGCATGGAAGAATATAGAAGAACAAACACAACCGTTTCATTAATAAACTATCACTTTGTATTTTGCCCTCGCTACAGAAGGAAAATATTTCTTGATGGCAAAGTAGAACAAAGATTTAAAGAAATGGTCCACGAAATATGTGAATCGCTGAAAATAAAAGTGGTAGCCTTAGAATGTGACAAAGACCATGCGTACATGTTTCTAAATGCACTGCCAACGTTAAGTCCTGCGAATATCATGGCGAAAATCAAAGGAGTGACATCTAAACAGCTGCGTGAAGAATTTCCGCACCTACGACATTTGCCGAGTTTATGGACACGTTCTTATTTTGTTTCTACGGCAGGAAATGTATCGAGTCAAACCATAAAACGATATGTGGAGCAACAAAAAACAAGGGGGTGAAACCATGTCGCAAACCATCACTGTAAAAATTAAGTTGCTACCTACAAAAGAGCAAGCTTTGACTTTGACTGAAATGAGCCATACATACATTTCAACGATTAATGATCTGATAGCTGAAATGGTAAAAGAAAATAAAAGCACCAAGAAGTCCAGTAAAAACATTGATGCATCTCTGCCAAGTGCATTGAAAAACCAAGCGATCAAAGATGCAAAAAGTGTTTTTAAGAAAGCGAAGAAATCTAAGTTTAAAGTGGTTCCAGTGTTGAAGAAACCCATGTGTATTTGGAATAATCAAAACTACTCTTTTAACTTCACTCATATTTCACTGCCGATCATGATTGATGGGAAAGCGAAGAAAACGCCTATTCGTGCCTTGTTAGTTGATAAAGATAATCGAAATTTTGATTTGCTTAAACATAAATTGGGTACACTCCGCATCACGAAAAAGTCAGATAAGTGGATTGCCCAAATTTCTGTCACTATTCCTACGGTTCAAGGAACAGGTGTGAAAGTCATGGGAGTAGATTTAGGATTAAAAGTACCTGCTGTTGCTGTAACAGATGATGAAAAGGTACGCTTCTTTGGGAATGGAAGACAAAACAAATTCAAAAAGAGAAAGTTTCGTTCTGATCGTAAAGCATTAGGAAAAAAGAAAAAGTTAAATGCTATCCGTAATTCGAAAAATAAAGAACAGCGTTGGATGGAAGATCAAGACCATAAAATAAGTCGTGCAATTGTTAATTTTGCTAAGGAAAATAAGATTTCTGTCATTCGTTTAGAACAATTAGCGAATATCAGACAGACGACAAGAACCAGTCGTAAAAACGAAAAGAATTTGCATTCATGGTCATTCTATCGCCTATCGCAATTCATTGAATACAAAGCTAATTTAGAAGGTATTAAGGTTGAGTATGTGAATCCTGCATATACAAGTCAAACATGCCCTAAATGTTCCGAAAGAAATAAAGCACAAGACAGAAGGTACAAGTGTACATGTGGATTCGAGAAACATAGAGACATAATCGGTGCTATGAATATTCGATATGCACCTGTGATTGGTGGTAATAGTCAATCAGCCTAAGATGCTAAATGCACTGTCTTAGGAGGGGCAATGGGATGCCCTCACCTTGAGGACTGTTCAAAACAGAAATGGACTGCGAACGCTTAGTCACTCAGGAATCCCACCCGCTAAATCGTAAGGTTTAGGGCTTGCGTCTTTAGACGTGGGAGTCTCAATAACCGAAGACCTAATACAAATGTGAAAAAATCATAAATCTTTTCTGCACTACTAGTGATTGCTGTAACATGATGTAGACCTTTTAGTGCATTCATCAATAATCCCTCCAATTAAAGTATCTCGAATTTGAGACTTCTCTATAAAAAAAATCTACTGTTTCTTTGCTCGATAACCCACTCGTTTTAATAATGCAACCATTTGATTGAGCTCATCAGCACTTAATTCATCAAATACTTGTCCAATTTTCATGACATGTTGTGGAAAAATTTCATCCATTAATGCTTTACCTTCATTTGTTAAAACCGCATAGATAACACGTCGATCCTCTGGACATCCTTGACGTCTGACATAATTCTTTTTCTCTAACTTATCTATCACATAGGTGATGCTACCACTTGAAATAAGAACCTTCTTTCCAATCATTTGGATGGGCTGGTCACCTTTATGATACAACAGCTCTAGAACGGAAAATTCCGTAGGGTTTAATCCGTAATTGGCTACATCTTTTCGAATAACTTCTTGAATCGCTTGGGAGGAACGAAGTATAACAGTTACGGCTTTCAATTCTTTGTTCGTTAGATCCATTCGTATCACTCCATTAAACAGATAGATGATGCTGAAATGTACAAATTCCATTCAGCATCATCCCTATCAATTTGTTCCTACATTATGCGGCTGGATTTACTTCTAATTCCACTTTGATTTTTACATCTTTTCCAACTAGGACGCCACCTGTTTCAAGTGCTGCGTTCCATGTAAGACCGAATTCCTCACGGTTAATTTTTGCTGCTGCTTCAAACCCATAAACTTCAACACCCCATGGGTTTGTGCCTTTTCCACCAAACTCAACATCGAATGTTACTGGCTTGGTCACGCCCTTGATTGTTAAATCACCAGTTACTTTGTAGTCATCCCCATCTTTCGTAATGCTTGTAGATGTGAAATCAATTGTTGGGTTGTTTTCTACATCAAAGAAATCAGCTGATTTTAAGTGATTATCGCGATCTTCGCTTCTTGTGTTAATGCTCGCTACGTCAAATTTGAATGCGATGGTAGCAGTTGTTAAATCTGATAAATCTTCTGCTTCTACGTCTGCTGTATAAGAATCAAATTGACCTTTTACTTTCGATACCATCATGTGTTTTACTTCAAAACCTACTTGTGAATGTGATTGATCTACTGTCCACTTTGCCATTTTCAATTCCTCCAATTTGTTTTTTATTTTTACCTCGAATTCGAGATATATAACCAAAAAAATATGAGTTCTGATTTACTTGAGTTCAAATATCTTTAACTCGAGGTAAATTTATCACATAGACTTGATCATTGTCAACACTTTATCATTAATTTTTTTGATTTTCATTACATCTTAAATTGCAATATTAAATGCAACATTTAATGAAATACCAGTAAACCCATGATTAAATAGACTGGGATACTTTGCGCAACTTTACATGGAGTG
>NZ_JAUSTU010000058.1:0-4062 GCF_030813005.1 Anoxybacillus andreesenii | reverse complement strand
CGTTTACCATTATTATTTTTCATGTCGATCAACCTCCGTGTGTTAGTTAAACTATACACTAAAGTTGTCTACGACATCTATCCTAACAGAGGGGGGTTATGTGAAGTAAAAACTAAAGATAGTCAACAAATAGAGAGACAACGATTCTATGAAGGAATGGCAATTGCTTATACGACTATTGCATTGAAATTAAAAGGGGAGTTTGATTATATAGAGCCGAAAGTTATTGACGAGCTATATAATGCAGTAGAGAAAAAACATGAGAGCAAAATTCATCCTGACCATGTTGATACCTGTTCTTTTTGCCGTAGAAGTAAAGAAGAAGTTGGAGACTTAGCTTTAGGACCAGGTGTTTCTATTTGTAGAGAATGCTTAAAATTTGGTGAAGAAATTATTAAATCCAATTGATAGACTGTTTGGAATGAAACAATGTCGGTTTCCTTCTGCCTATTAAATTAACGGAGTGAGATAGCTAAACGAGGGTGTCGCTTCATCACCTATTGCAGCGGGTTAATACAATAACAATTGTGGGTGATCTTTTACAATCATAACTGAGTAGTCTATTTTCTTCTTACGTTTTAGGGAGGTGCAAAATGGAGATTTATAAATTTGGCAAAGAGATTGGTAAGAAGGTTACAAAATTCAATTCAGATTTTGTTATGTTCGGGGTGAAAATGAGGAATACACAAAAGTCCAATCAGGGGATGCTGTTTTTTGGGGAAAAGATGAATGGCATGCAACAAAAACAGTTACAGGATTGACCGCTATTGTTATTGAGAGTGAAGAATTAAGTCCATCTACATTTATGTCTTTAAGGAGATAGGTTTTTTTACGAAGGAGTTGGTTTCTTCAACAAGGAAACATCTTCGCTGTTATCCGACTTAAAGGAGGATGAATGATGGTCAAATACGAAAGATCAAGAAGAATACTATTGGATTTGGCCGTTTCTTTAGATGGATTTATCGAAGGTCCAAGAGGGGAATGGCGTCATTAAGGACATTCCAGAACCACCATCCATGCGAAAATAGCTTTCCCGAGAGGTCATGTTAGTGGAATAGGTAACAGTATTATTAAATATTACATTGCAAATTACTCAATTTATTATAAATAACTTGAGCTACTCTTCAAAATATGGTAATCTCCAACTATATTGTAATGCAAGATAGTTTTTTATTTACCCAACTATCTTGCATTGCAAGTTAGTTGGGTAAATCCTTCAAAGGAGGGAACTAATTGTCTTCGAGTCAAATACTTAAAGGGATTTTAGAGGGGTGCCTACTTTCGATTATTTCGAAAAAAGAAACCTACGGGTACGAAATGACGGAGAAATTGAGTGAATACGGCTTTACGATGGTTAGTGAAGGAAGTATTTATCCTTTGTTACTCCGTATGAAAAAGGAAGGTCTTGTTACAGTAAGTCAGAAAAAGCTACCCTCAGGTGGTCCGATGAGGAAATATTATTCCCTAACCGTGAAGGGACAAGATGAATTAGAGGGATTTAAGAAGAATTGGGCTGCTATCTCCAATAGTGTCCATCAGCTATTAAAGGAAGGAGATTAAAATAATATGCACATATCAATGGAAAGTCGAGACTTTTTGGAAAATCTAAGAGTGTATTTAATTTCAAGTGGTAAAAAAGAAATCGAAATTAATGAAATCATTGAAGAATTAGAAGATCATCTTTATGAAGCTGAAAAGAACGGAAAAAATATAGATGATATCATCGGCAAAAGCCCTAAAGAGTATATGGAGCAAGTAGCAAATGAAATATCTTTTGATTTGAAGGGATTAGTCAAATATATACCAATAGTTATGTTGGGAGCATTTGCTTTTATTCTTACGGGGAAAGCAATTCGTGGCTCTATAGAATTCTCAATCCTTGATTTAGTTGGTTATCCATTGATATTTCTACTTTACTTATTTATTACAGCCAGTGTGTTTAAATATGTCTCAAGTAGACAGTTCACGAAAATAAATGAACGGATCGTATTAGGACTAACCAGTATACTCCCATTTGTATTATTTATGGTTCTTCTCTATTTAAATAGCTCGATTAACACACCTGTTGTTGAATTTGGGATGATTGGAAATATCGTGGCAATCAGTTGTGCAACCATCATTTTTATTTGGATAGCTGTATGGAGTAAGTCTTGGGTGACTATTATTATTCCAATTCTCTTATTTTTGCCAGAAGGAATGATCAATCTGACTACTCTCCAAGATAAAACAAAGGCCATATTGAATGCTGTAATCCCTTTTTCTCTAATTGGAATCTATTTATTTATTTTATGGAATAAAGAAAGAATTAAAGGAAATACAAGATGATAAAAGGATTTATCAATGAATAGGATGAAAGGATATTAATTATAACTTCATATACATTTACGTAACAATGATTTTTATTTTAAAAAATACTATTTGAACCAATGTACCTAGACAAAATAAGCATTCATCCAAGAAGGGTTAATGCTTATTTTGTTGAAGTTAATATATTAAACCAGCCAATAGCTTCGTTGCTTTGACCATTGTAAGAAAAAGTGAAAAGCTTCGGATAAACTGCTTTGTAGATAAGTATCCAGTGCCTTATTAATACTCCATTGAGCTTTGAAAAATTCCTTTTTATTTTGAGCCCACTAATATTGATGAGTCAGAAGAAAAGAAACTCGAGGCATTGCTTAAATCCCGTATGCCAAACATTCCTTGGTCTGTTAAAAATGAGGCAAGAATGCACATAAAAAGTAATATGCCTCCGTATTCTTCTTCAGTTGATGCTATTTCTAAGTTTCCTGAAACAGCAACAGCTTTAGGGGTGAAATTGGATGAAAAAGACCAAGTGATCTTAACAGCCCCTTGTGGAATTAGTGATGTTGTCAACCTTGAGGTAAAGCCAACACCCTTTTTTACACAGACCAAAGAACGAGTGAAGATTTACGAAGACCGCATAACAAATAAGAATTGGAAATCCATTTGGCCTAATCTAAAAGTGTATCGTATATTAAGCTAGCTGTGGCTATTCTCTTCAAGTTGGAGAATAGCTTTTTTCTATTTACGTGAAAGTGAAGAATAGATGAACAATATATGGTAAATTAGTGAGCAAAAAGGAAGAGAATCTTTTCAAAATAATACAGGAGCCGCTTTTTTTATTTATTATGCTTATTAAGATTTATAGATTACCTTCATCTATTCCTATCTCAGACAAATCGATAAATTCTAGTTCCATTTTTGCTTCTGCTTTCGAACGATAAACGGTAATATTATCATAGGGTTTCAAGTTGTCTTGCCATGATTCTATATTACGCAGAAAATCTCCTCCGTTTTCAGAAATTATCAAGCACTCCAAATCCTTATTGATATAACAAATTGGTGCGTCACTTTCTAGGTCACATTGTTGGCCAACGGTTCCGATAAATCCACCTTTACTATCTTTTGCCATAATATCTACATGTGGAACCGTATAGAATTCTAAACGTGGAATATAATCGTCAAATATAAATTGAATATCATAATTGTTAGCATATTTTTGATACTCCTCATTTCTATCATAAATACTCATAGAAAAAATGGTTGTACCTGCCAATATAATCTCAGTATCTTTTAAAAATACATTTATGGCTCCAGTTAATTCTGTTCTATCTAGATAAACTTTTCGCATCTCTAACCTCCGTCAAATCTATATCTATGCCATGCTGCTTCTTGATACTTCATCATGGTCACAATGAGGACACACCTTTCCTCTTGAAAACCTATTTTCCTTAACTTCAGTAGCAAATGAGTCCAGTACGATTACTTCTTCAAGATAATTTAATATATCTTCTTATCTTGTTGCTCCTAAAGTCTTTATATCTTTTATTACTGATTCTACATTAGGCATACCAAGACCTCCATAATTTTATGCATAGTCTTTTTATACCTGAAACTTCCAGAAAATATCCATTTTCAACATTATTCTTAGACAGAGCCAAATTTTAAAATGGGGATGTCCGATAAGTCCTTAAAATAAAGCAAGTGGAGAAGAACGGATTGTTTTTCTCCACTTGCTTTTATATTTTTCCTCGGATCTTC
>NZ_JAUSTU010000057.1:0-4266 GCF_030813005.1 Anoxybacillus andreesenii | reverse complement strand
TTCGCAGTACCCGCACTACCCATCAGCTATACACTTCCGCCACAACGGTATGTTAGGGACTTGCACCCATTAGAGAGATGCGCTGCCAAGCGCACGAAAGAGCGGCACATTAGGCCGCTCTTTCTTTTATGCGAGAAGTGTCCACCTGAGAAGGACAAACTGACCATTTTGTCCACGGATGGTACCAGGTACCATTTTTAGTTGGTTGAGTACAAGGAAATGAGCTGGTAGTAGATAGTGGTTGTGTTATTTTCCCATTCAACTTTTCTGATTTCTGCGATTCCACTTGAATCGCCGTCGATGGTTCTTTTTACCTCGATCGGAATATCAAGTGGATATAATCGATATCCTTCCTTCACTAACGTAAAAAGATTCTCATCAAGACGTGTTTCTCTTCCCTTTGTCACGATCATCGTATTTAATTCCAAAGGCATACCCATATTTCTCTCTCCTTTGCTTATGGTTATCTTACCCCTATCTTATCATTTCTCCGTTTGATTTTTCATCCATTTCGTCAAATCAGTCACTACCTGGCGATTGATAGCTGGTGGAAAATAATGTGTCAATGAATCAAAATACCAGCTCTCCACCTGCTTATCTAGCGCTCTTAATCTTTTTTCTAGCCGGTAGGCATGTTCTACGGAGACATTCTTATCCTGAACGCCATGAATAATTAAGACCGGGGCTTGCAGTTTTTCCAAATGAAACAAAGGCGTGCGAAACTGGTAGCGCTCTGGGAATTTAGTGGGGGTACCGCCAATCACTCTCTTCATCATGCGCCGTAAATCCTTTCTTTCCACGTAGGTCAGAAACATATCGCTCACACCTCCCCACGTTACTATCGACGCTGTTTCCGGAAAATGGAGCGCCGTCAGAAGGCTCATGACACCACCTCTTGAAAAACCGAATACATGAACCTTGTCCACTCTCGAATGATTTTGGAGTAGGGTGAAAGCGGCGAATGCATCCTTCCGATCATCCCCAGCAAAATCCTCATTCCCTTCTCCCCCTTGATTTCCCCGGTAAAAAGGCGCAAACACGATAAATCCCTCTGAGGCAAACTGAATGATTCTTCCTGGACGAACCATTCCTACACTTTTAATACCACCTCGCAAATATAGAAATCCATTATAAATCCCCTCCGCCTTTGGCTCAGCAAGCAATCCCATCACTCTTAAACCACCGGAGTAATAGGTGACCAGGGAGAGCTCAATATTCGGATTCGGCGATGGATATCGCTGCTTTGAGATGATTTGGCCATCCGCCTTGTTCATATGTTCAACTCCTAAAAAAGTTCTCAACTTGTATATAGGCATTCACACATTTTTTTGCCCCTTCATACGATATGTTAGGTTTTCAACCTTTTATATAGATTCATTTTACCTGAGGAGGTCACAGCATGAAAAAATGGTTAAAAGTTGGGCTTGTCTGTCTTTTAGCTGCCATTCTTATTATACCTTTAGCTGCCTGTAATAATGAAGAAGTTCAAACCATCAGGGTTGCAGAGGTGACTCATTCGATCTTCTATGCCCCACAATACGTAGCGATTGAGAAAGGCTTTTTTGAGGAAGAGGGATTAAAAATTGATTTAACCCTCACACCTGGCGGAGATAAAGTAATGACAGCGTTAATTTCGGATGGGGCGGACATCGGTCTCGTCGGTTCAGAAACATCGATATACGTAGCCGCTCAAGGCTCAAGTGATAAGGTGATCAATTTTGCTCAGCTTACACAAACCGATGGAACATTCCTCGTCTCTCGTGAAAAAATAGAAAACTTCGATTGGAATCAATTAAAAGGGGTTACCTTCCTTGGTCAACGAAAAGGTGGCATGCCACAGATGGTTGGAGAATTTGTGCTAAAAAAGCATGGCATTGACCCTCAGGCTGATTTAGACCTCATTCAGAATGTGGATTTTGCGAACATTACGAGTGCCTTTGCCTCCGGAACGGGTGACTTCGTACAGTTATTTGAGCCACAGGCCTCGATGATGGAAAAGGAAGGCAGAGGCTATATCGTCGCTTCCTTTGGTGAAGAGTCCGGCCATGTTCCGTATACAACCTTTATGGCAAAAGAGAGCTATATGAAGGAGAACAAAGAAATCATTGAAAAATTCACAAGGGCGATTTACAAGGCGCAAAAATGGGTAGAGAAACATAATGCGAAAGAAATCGCTGAAGTCCTTCAACCTCATTTTGAAGATACGGATATCGAAATCATTGAAATGGTCGTAGATCGCTACAAAGGTCAAGGCTCCTATGCCACGGATCCAATTCTAGATGAAAAAGAATGGAATAATCTTCAGGACATTATGGACGAAGCAGGAGAATTACCGAAGAGAATTGACCATAGTAGCCTTGTCAATACAGAAATCGCAGAGAAAATATTAAAGTAAAGCTTGTTAATATTGGATGTTGATTTTAGCCTTATACGTGCGAGTGAACGGGTTTTACTCGGTACGAGTAACGTAGAGAACTTGTACGTATAAGGCGATATTAAATCGACAATATGATTTGGCACAGTATGAAATAAAAAAATTTATGAAGAGGAGGCCGCAATCAAGATGGTTTTGTTAAAAATCGAAGGCATACACCACACCTATTTTACGAAAAGCTCTGCAACAACGGCCCTCTCCGATATCTCGCTTACGGTCGAGGAGGGTGAATTTGTCTCCTTCCTCGGCCCGAGCGGATGCGGCAAAACAACGCTACTCAGTATTATTGCAGGGCTGATCAAGCCCACTGAAGGCAGTATTACATTAGAAGATCAGCCGATTGAGAAGCTTAAAAGTCAGATTGGCTATATGCTCCAGCAGGATTATCTCTTTCCTTGGAAGACGATTGAAGAAAACATTCTGTTAGGCTTAAAGCTTAATAATCTGCTAACTTCCAAGAAAAAACAGGATACTCTCCGCCTGCTTGATCAAATGGGGCTAAGCGGCTTTGAAAAGCAGTATCCAAGTCAGCTCTCCGGTGGCATGAGACAAAGGGTCGCTCTCGTGCGTACCCTCGCTACCGAGCCAAAGCTCCTTATGCTCGATGAACCATTTTCAGCACTTGATTATCAGACGAAGCTACGCCTTGAGGATTTAGTGTCAGACACTCTAAAAACCTTTCACAAGACCGCCATTCTCGTCACTCATGATATTGGTGAAGCCATTGCCATGAGCGACCGAATCTTTCTTTTCAGTCCAAGACCCGGCAAAATACTCAAATCCTTCTCCATCCCCGAGGAACTTAGAACCATCTCACCCTTTCAAGCACGCAATCATGAACTCTATCCAGAAATCTTTCAGACCATATGGAAGGAGCTTGAGCAAATTGAAACCAACCAATAAAACAGAACTCCTCCATCAAGCCTATATTCGCTCCCTCAAACGGGAAGGTAGATGGGTTCGCTTTTACCAGCTCATCATATTTGTTGTGTTCTTTGCCTCCTGGGAATTTTTAAGCCGAATGCAATGGATTGACCCGATGATATTCAGTGCACCGTCAAAGGTATGGGCTCTCTTTACCGAAAAAATCATGAACGGCTCACTCTTCATCGATCTGGGGTACACGTTAACAGAAACTATTTTTGGCTTTCTACTAGGAACGATCATTGGAACGATCCTTGCTGCCATCCTTTGGTGGTCTCCATTTCTATCAAAAGTATTAGATCCTTATTTAGTTGTCCTAAACTCCATGCCTAAGGTTGCTTTAGGCCCTATTTTAATTGTTGCACTCGGTCCCACTATGACCTCCATTGTCGCCATGGGAGCGATCATCTCTGTGATTATAACAACGATCGTGGTCTATACCTCATTTCGAGAGGTCGATGAAAACTATCTAAGGGTTTTACAAACATTTGGGGCAACCAGATTTCAATCGTTTCGAGAAGCCATCCTTCCCGCTTCGTTTCCAACGATTATTTCAACGTTAAAGGTCAATGTCGGGCTTTCATGGGTAGGGGTCATTGTCGGAGAGTTTCTCGTTTCCAAGCGGGGCTTGGGCTATATGATTATCTACGGTTTCCAAGTATTTAATTTTACGCTTGTACTCTTGTCCTTGCTGGTCATCGCTATTTTTGCCACAATTATGTACCAACTCGTTGAATTACTTGAAAAGAAGCTGATAAAGAATGGATCACGGAATTAAAGCGGCAAGCATCAAGCATTGCCGCTTTGTTTTTTGTAGAAAGAAAACCCTACGCTAGGCGTAGGGTTCTGGAAAGCTTATAGCGATGTATTAAAAAAATCCCAACCTGGTGTTAAAATAAATTTTGGTT
>NZ_JAUSTU010000056.1:0-4532 GCF_030813005.1 Anoxybacillus andreesenii | reverse complement strand
GACATTAATGCAGGAAAAAATATTGAATTTGAAGCCGTAAGGCTTCTAACCGTAGGAACTACGGGGCTAGCCTAATCAATTAGAAGCCGATAGGCTTCTTTACTTAGGAATCCCCCACTTCAAGTAGCTCGTAAGAGATGCTAAGTGGTGGGTAGTTCAATTCTTAACTCCTTATCTCATAAGGGTTTTTTATTTTTACGTCTTATGGAAATTTTTGATTTTCGTAGCTCTTAAATATGTATAAAATTCATAGAATTTTCATCTTTCCACCTATCTTAACTGTAATAAGGGTTTCAGGGTTGAATTTCAATATTTGATTGATTATAATGAAGATGTACTCGGAATGATAATCATTTTCAATTATCATCAGAGAATAACTACGTTATGAGGATTACAAATGAGACTATGGATGTTGATGATTGCTGCTATCGTCCTGTCTTTTGTATCGCTGTTTATCGGAGCAATCGATATTAAGCCGAGTGACTTACTTAATTGGGAATCAGATGAAACACAAATCTTCCTTATTAGTCGCTTACCTCGGTTACTAGCGATTATTTTAGCAGGGGCAGGAATGAGTATTGCAGGTTTGATTATGCAGTCCTTAAGCCGAAATAAATTTGTTTCGCCTACGACTGCTGGAACGTTAGATGCAGCAAAACTAGGAATATTAATTTCTATGTTATTCTTTGCAAATGTTACATACACGCAAAAGATTATATTTAGTTTTGCCTTTGCTTTAGTCGGAACTTTTGTTTTTATGCAGATTTTGGACCGAATTAAATTTAAGGACGCGATCTTCGTCCCGTTAATTGGGATTATGTACGGGAACATACTGTCTTCGATTACGACCTTTCTTGGATATGAAGCAGACCTTCTGCAGAATATATCTTCTTGGTTAATGGGAAGCTTCACATTGATTATGTCGGGTCGCTATGAGCTGTTATATGTAAGCATACCAGCCGTCATCCTAGCATACCTCTATGCGAACAAATTTACCGTCGCAGGTATGGGGGAAGATTTTGCGAAGAACTTAGGCTTAAGCTACAAGCTTGTGTTGAATATCGGTCTTGTCCTTGTTGCGATTATTTCGACAACCGTTGTCCTGACGGTCGGTGTTATTCCATTCTTAGGATTGATTGTTCCTAACATTGTTTCTCTTTACTTAGGTGATAATTTACGCAAGACTATTCCACATACTGCGGTATTAGGGGTTGTCTTTCTATTAATATGCGACATTATTGGACGTGTTATTATCCACCCGTATGAGATTCCTGTGAATGTTACCGTGGCAGTAATAGGCAGTGCGATCTTCTTAATTATGTTATTTAGGGGGAGAGCATATGCGAAATAGTACGAAACTGATCATATTAGCGGGTATCGCCATTGTTTGTATATTACTCTATGGATTTTATGATATTAAAGGCGGCTTTGATTACGCTTTTCCAAGACGGATGATTCGCGTTTCGGCCATGGTTGTAACAGGGATAGCGATTGCCTATTCGACTGTCGTGTTTCAGACGATTACGCATAACAGAATCCTAACACCTTCCGTTATGGGTCTGGACTCGATGTATGAAGTAGTTCAAACGTTGATTTACTTCTTTGCCGGCTCCATGTCCGTTTGGGTATTAAATAAATATTTGAACTTTGGTGCAGCCATTTTCGCCATGGTTTTATTCGCACTCCTTTTATACCGATTGTTATTCCGTGCGGATAAGCATCCTATCTACTTACTTCTATTAATCGGGATAATCATTGGAACACTTCTTGGTAGCCTTGTCACGTTTCTTCAAGTGCTAATAGATCCGGTGGAATATCTCAGCTTGCAAAATCGTTTGTTTGCTTCCTTTACAAATGTAAAGGCTGAATTATTATATATTGCGATTGGGATATTATTGGTTGCCTTTATATACGGCTATCGCATTATGGGAAAGCTGGATGTAATGTCCCTTGGTCGTGAAAATGCGATTAATCTTGGGATTAACTATGACCGCATGGTGATGAAAATTTTAGTTTTATCGTCTATTTTAATTGCGACATCAACAGCATTAGTTGGTCCCATTACCTTCTTCGGTTTAATTGTGGCTAATTTATCCTATCAATTTTTAGCCACGTATAAGCACTCCACTCTTATATTTGGGGCAAGTCTAATGGGGATTATTGCTTTAGTTGGTGGTCAATTCCTCGTAGAGCATATTTTCGAATTAAGAACGACATTAAGTGTAATCATTAACTTTATCGGTGGTATTTACTTCATTTACTTATTATTAAAGGAAAGTAGGGCAGCAGGATGATTGAAATCAAAGGATTAACAAAGCAGTTTGGTAAAAAGCCTGTTGTGGAAGATGTTACGGTAACAATTGAGCCAGGGACCATTACATCGTTTATCGGGCCGAATGGTGCGGGTAAATCGACTCTTCTTTCTATGGTGAGCCGTTTGTTAGAAGCAGACACTGGAGAGGTATTGCTAGATAAGAGTAATGTGAAAAAATGGAAGTCATCTGAATTTGCCAAACGTGTTTCGATTTTGAAACAAGCCAACTTTATTAATGTTCGGTTAACCGTACGGGAGCTTATCTCTTTTGGACGTTACCCTTATTCAAAAGGGCGCTTGACAGCAGAGGATGAAAAATTCGTTGATCAAGCTCTAGATTATATGAATTTAACTTTTATGCAAGATAAATTTTTGGATGAATTATCTGGGGGCCAAAAGCAACGTGCATTTATCGCCATGGTTATTGCCCAGGATACAGACTATATCTTATTAGATGAGCCTTTAAATAACTTGGATATGAAGCACTCTGTACAAATTATGAAAATTCTCCGGAAGCTTGTCGATGAGCTTGGAAAGACGGTTGTCATCGTTTTGCACGACATTAATTTTGCATCTGTGTATTCCGATCGTATTGTAGCGCTAAAAGACGGGAAGCTAGTAAAAAATGGACCAACCCATGAAATTATTAATAGAGATGCACTCCGAGATATTTATGATATGGATATTCCTATTCAGGAGCAAAATGGATGTCGGATTTGTGTATATTTTAACTCTCACGCATAATCAATATAAAAAGATCTAGAGAAGAGCTCTCTAGATTTTTTTAGTACATGAAATTGAGTGATCCTAAAAATAAATAATTTCACAAATTTAGCTAATAAGGTATTGACGGAAATCAATTGCAACTCTATAATGAGAATTGTTATCAATGATAATGATTATCATTTTTAAAAAGACAATATAAAACAATCAAAGGAGAGAAAGACATATGAAGATATGGAAGTTTGCTAGCCTTTTGTTAGCGATGGTTTTAATGCTTGCAGCTTGTGGTTCTGATGAAACAGCAAAAGACAAGACAAACAATGCAGGTGAAAAGCAATCACAGGAAACTGGAAAAACAGCTGAGGGGCAGGGGCCTACATATCCAATGACCATTTCTCCAACCACTGCTTCTTCTTCAGATAGAGAAAGTGGTCAAACATATAATTTCGAAGATGTCACATTTGAAAAAATGCCTGAGAGAATGGTTGTATTTGATTATGGGTTTTTAGATACATTAGATGCACTTGGTGTTGAAGGAGTAGTAGGGGTACCGAAAGATACAGCCTTGCCTGCACATCTTGAAAAATATGCTGCTGATGAGTATGCAAGTGTTGGGAACCTAAAGGAGCCATTACTTGAAGACATCGCTGAACTTGGACCAGATGTAATCTTTATTTCTGGACGTCAAGCACCATACTACGAGCAATTGAAAGAAATTACGCCAAACGTTGTGTTCGTTGGTACTTCACAGGATGATTACTGGAACACCTTCCTAGCATCTGTAGATGTTGCAGCGAAAATGTTCGGTAAAGAAAAAGAAGCGGAAGAATATACGGCCAAAATTGATAAAGCACTTGAAGAAATCAAAGCATTAGCAGGGAACTATGAAACTTCATTAGCAACCATGTATAACGAAGGTAAATTATCTGGTTTTGCAAAAAATTCCCGTTTCGGATATATGTATGACATTTACGGCTTCAAGCCTGTAACTGAAGATATTGAAGCCTCTTCTCATGGCTCTAACTTTGGATTCGAAGCAATTCTTGAATTTAACCCACAAGTATTATTTGTTATCGATCGTACAGCAGCGATTGGTGGCAAATCCAATATCGAAGCGGATATGGAAAATGAAATCATCAAGAAAACAGATGCTTACAAGAACAAGCATATTGTTTACTTAGATGGACCACTTTGGTACTTAAGCGGTGGAGGCTTACAATCTGAACTTGCAAAAATTGAAGAAGTATTAGCTGAATTAAAATAAGAATAAAAAATAGGCTATTCAGAAAGCAGAGCAATCGACTTTTTGAATAGCCTATTATCTTTATCATTCCCGACAGAAGACTCCCCCTTCAATCGTGCGAAGGGCATAGCCCAACGATAAGTGGGAGATGAATGTGGGTTGGCTGTAGCCAAAATCCCCCAAATATGGTAAAATAGGAACGTATATTCGTTTGGAGGTGAAAAAAATGCTAGTCAACAAAGCCTATAAATT
>NZ_JAUSTU010000055.1:0-4630 GCF_030813005.1 Anoxybacillus andreesenii | reverse complement strand
ACACCCGTTCCCATACCGAACACGGAAGTTAAGCTTCTCAGCGCCGATGGTAGTTAGGGGCTGTCCCCTTGTGAGAGTAGGACGTTGCCGGGCGATAGAATATTCTATTAGTGTTATTCCGCGGTAGCTCAGTGGTAGAGCAATCGGCTGTTAACCGATCGGTCGTAGGTTCGAATCCTACCCGCGGAGCCATAAGGAGAGCTGTCCGAGTGGCCGAAGGAGCACGATTGGAAATCGTGTAGGCGGGCAAAACCTGTCTCAAGGGTTCAAATCCCTTGCTCTCCGCCATAATTATTTTGTTTAGGCCCCTTGGTCAAGCGGTTAAGACACCGCCCTTTCACGGCGGTAACACGGGTTCGAATCCCGTAGGGGTCATTATTTGGAGGATTAGCTCAGCTGGGAGAGCACCTGCCTTACAAGCAGGGGGTCGGCGGTTCGATCCCGTCATCCTCCACCATGATTTTTTGCAAAGCAAAAGATTTCCTATAATATTATCGCGGGGTGGAGCAACGAGTGTTACTTCATCGAATAAACTGCGAGTTGTACCGATTGAGCTGCATCTTGAATCAGCTTACTGAAATCGGGACAGTCATATGGGGATTTAAGAGCATGGAAAAAATTCATAAATAATATTATCGCGGGGTGGAGCAGTCTGGTAGCTCGTCGGGCTCATAACCCGAAGGTCGCAGGTTCAAATCCTGTCCCCGCAATCAAGGAAGCTTATATTTCCTTTCATTAGTTTTACTTTGGTCCGGTAGTTCAGTTGGTTAGAATGCCTGCCTGTCACGCAGGAGGTCGCGGGTTCGAGTCCCGTCCGGACCGCCATTATAGTAAAAGAATTGGCTCAGTAGCTCAGTCGGTAGAGCAATGGACTGAAAATCCATGTGTCGGCGGTTCGATTCCGTCCTGAGCCACCATTTTTTCATAATGTATGGCTTTAGCTTGGAGGGGTAGCGAAGTGGCTAAACGCGGCGGACTGTAAATCCGCTCCTTCGGGTTCGGCGGTTCGAATCCGTCCCCCTCCACCATATAGTTTATTTATGATAATATAGGGGTATAGTTTAAAGGTAGAACGAAGGTCTCCAAAACCTTTGGTGTGGGTTCGATTCCTACTACCCCTGCCAATTTCATAATGGCGGTCGTGGCGAAGTGGTTAACGCATCGGATTGTGGCTCCGACACTCGTGGGTTCGATTCCCATCGATCGCCCCATACATATTGGGCTATAGCCAAGCGGTAAGGCAACGGACTTTGACTCCGTCATTCGTAGGTTCGAATCCTGCTAGCCCAGCCATTTGCGGAAGTAGTTCAGTGGTAGAACACCACCTTGCCAAGGTGGGGGTCGCGGGTTCGAATCCCGTCTTCCGCTCCATATTGTTTTTGGCGGCATAGCCAAGTGGTAAGGCAGAGGTCTGCAAAACCTTTACCACCGGTTCGAATCCGGTTGCCGCCTCCAGATGATTTTCACACGTTATTTAGAATAACGTTTTTTTATTTATGGGACTAATTAATTTGTAACATGGAATATACGAGTATGATAAGATTTAATCTATATGATTAAGTCTTTTTTTATAAATTGAAATAATTGAAGATTTCAATTAAACGCAATTTTAGGGGTTGTGGATTATGAACATTGAAGATATTTATGGCAATTTGCCAGTTTTAGAAACACCAAGGTTAAAACTAAGAAAGGTTACAATGGATGATATAGAGAATATGTTCTCCTACGCAACAAATGATGAAGTATCTAAATATGTGACCTGGGATACACATAAAACGATGGCAGATACCGAAGAGTTTATCCAGTTCGTTCTGCAGCAATATGAAAGCCATAAGGTTGCACCATGGGCTATTGAATACAAGGAAACCGGTCAAATGATAGGAACCATCGACTTCGTCTGGTGGAAGCCGTCACAGCATACTGCAGAAATAGGATATGTGATTTCTCCAGAATATTGGGGAAAGGGCATAACGACTGAAGCTGCAAAAGCCCTCGTTCAATTTGGATTCGCCAACATGGATTTGGTTCGTATACAGGCTAGATGTTTTGTAGAAAATATCGCCTCGCAGCGAGTGATGGAGAAAGCTGGTATGACTTATGAGGGCACCCATAGAAAAGGAATGTGTGCAAAGAATAGGTTTTGGGATATTAAGATGTATGCCATTTTAAAGGAAGATTTTTTTCAATAACTAGGAAACAAGTAATCTATTTTTGGGGTGGAGTTTGATTGAGTTATCAAGAAAATGAATTGACTATAAGACCAATTAAAGATGATGATTTAGAAAGATTGTGGGAGCTTATCTTCAAAGAGGAATCCCCTGAATGGAAAAAGTGGGATGCCCCATATTATGAACTTAAACAAATATCATTTGAAGAGTTTTGGGAGCAGAGGGCTACCTTTGCCAATCCAGATAATCGTTGGGCTATTGTGATTGCTGGAGAGGTTATCGGAACCGTAGGCTACTATTGGGAGCATGAGCCTTCTAAATGGCTCGAAATGGGGATTGTCATTTACGACCCAAAATATTGGAGTGGTGGTTATGGGACCAATGTGATACGCCTGTGGATTAATCATTTGTTTCATACCCTGCCTCTCGTTCGGGTAGGCTATACTACATGGTCAGGAAATGAAAGAATGATCAAAGTAGGAGAAAAGCTCGGCATGAAAATGGAGGCAAGGATTCGCAAGGTTCGATATTATAATGGTGAGTATTACGATTCTATCCGAATGGGCTTGCTTCGGGAAGAGTGGGAAATGAATCAAATTTTCCACAAAGATAGATAAATTTCATTCCTAAAAAAGCTCATTTTCAATTGACAACAACTAAATATCATGATAAGATATTCTTTGTCTTGAGATACTAAATTGTTGTTCTAGAATAACAATTGTTCCACAGGACATTGATATCATGCCGGTGTGGCGGAATAGGCAGACGCGCACGACTCAAAATCGTGTTCCGTGAGGAGTGTCGGTTCGACCCCGACCACCGGTATCAAAAGAATAAAGTAGGTTCGTTTTAATAAAGTTTAAAAGCTCACAAACGTTGATACACAAATGTTTGTGGGCTTTTTTATTTGATATGATTCCGATAGAAAAAGATAGGAATTGATTTTGAATTACACAAAAATTACACATTACTAAATTTGTTTTACACAAGTTTTTACACAAATTTTTATGATTGAGAGAATGAGGTGAACTTTAATGAATAGTGAAGAGTTTGAAATAATAATGAAACAGCGTCCACATGTGGTTTTACTTGGAGCGGGAGCAAGTGTTGCTGCTATCCCGAACGGAGATAAAAAAGGTAAGCAGACATCAGTAATGGCTGGTTTTATTGAAAAATTAGGAATGACAGATAGTATTAATGAAATTAGACTGCAGACAGAAAGTGATAACCTTGAAGATATATACTCAGAATTGAAAAGTCGTCCTGAGTGTGAAGCTATTACTCTAGAACTAGAGAAAAAAATCTATAGTTATTTTTTTGATTTTGAAATACCAGATGAACCAACTATTTATGATTTCATGCTCCTGAGTTTAACAAAAAAAGATTTAGTTGCTACTTTTAATTGGGATCCCTTACTTCTTCAGGCATATAAGAGAGTATACCAGTATACTGATAATTTACCCAAATTAGCTTTTTTACATGGGAACGTTTATGTTGGTATCTGTCATGAACATAAACGCGGTGGTCTTATTCAAAACAATTGTCCGATCTGTGGGAAATCCTTTGAACCTACAAATTTATTGTATCCTGTAAAGGAAAAGGATTATACTAACGACATCTTTATAAGAGATAATTGGAATATTACTAAGCATTATTTGAAGAGTGCATATATGTTTACGATATTCGGGTATAGCGCACCTAAAACTGATGTTTCTGCAATTGAATTGTTGAAGGAAGCTTGGGGTACGGTGGAAAAAAGAAATCTTGAGGAAATTGAAATTATTGATATTAGACCGGAGGAAGAATTGAGAGAAACGTGGGATGAGTTTATACATACACATCATTATAAAACCCATACAGACTTATTTAGTTCTTCATTAGGAAAGTTCCCTAGACGTACATGTGAAGCAACATTTGATATGTTAATGAATGTGAAATGGTTAGACGGTTCAAAAGGATTTAAAAATGAAATGAGCTTCGAGGATATCGGAACATACATCAATAATTTATTGGTTGAAGAAAATAAGAGGGGGAAAATTTTGAGCAACCCATATTTAGCAAAAATTAATAGTTAAGACATAATAAATAACGGGAAGTTGTCCTTATAAACAAGAAGCCTGATAAATCAACGATTATCAGGCTTTTTAAGATACTTACAAAAGTTTATGTTGTGAATCTTGTTCTTCGGATATAGGTACATTTAATCGTACATTTCAGTAAAAGTATCAACAGCAAGCTTATCATTTTTTTCCTTTGATTCCTTGAGAAGATGAGCATATCTTTTTAAAGTAGTATCAATGTCTTTATGGCCTAAACGCTCACTTACATACTTAACATCTACCTTTTTATATAATAAAACACTGCCATGTGTATTTTGCAAGAAAAAAGTACATAAAAATGCAATAAAAAATGCAGAAGCTTGCCAGCCTTATTTAAAGTGATTATGATTGACGGGATAGTGC
>NZ_JAUSTU010000054.1:0-4939 GCF_030813005.1 Anoxybacillus andreesenii | reverse complement strand
GTTGGCGAACTTTCAGAGCCCTTTGAAGGGCTGGCCAGTAACGAAGGCTTTCAGCCGTAGAACAAACCACCCGTTTTTACGGGTGGTTATGATTTCATCAAAACTATTTCTTTAACATAACTTCTAGTGATATTGGTTGCTGCGGTAAACCCTGACCGAAGCACCGTCTCTCCACGTTCAAGTGCTGTTTAACGCTCCGCAAAGCCCCACTACCGCACTGGAAGAAACGCGGAAGGATTGATACTTGAAGGGGACTGGAAAGGAGACGGGCTGGGCTTCTTTGTAATGCCTCATGGGAGAGGGCTCAAGGAAGCAGCCTCTCAAACAACCGGAAACACTCCGTACATCTCCGATTGGCTATATCCTGCTAAACTTTAATGTTAGGATCCTACTTAAGGTGGATTTAGCTTGGAAATTGGTCTATTCAAACCCAAGACTGATGCTTAGATTAAGGTAAACATATTAGTATCATATTAAGGAAATTTAGTGAAAAGTTAAATTAATATTTGGGAGGGTGTATCAAATGGATGAAGGTGATAAACCAATTGGTATATGGTTATAAGAAGCAGATAAGTCAATCTTAGAAAAGATAAACGAAAATTTGGAACAGTATAATCTGACACGCAGTCACTGACAGGTGTTGGATACTGTTTTTGAAAAAATGAAAAAAGTTACCATAGTTTTACTTTCAATTTGCTTTTTGTTGGTAATGGGATTTGTGATTATTAGTCTGCCCGTCTCATTGTAGAAGGATAAAAATTAAATACGATGAAAAACGATTGGAAAAGAAATACATTGAAGCTATATGAAAATGAAAAAACGCCAAAACTTTGATATATCAATAGTTTTGGCGTTTAGTGAAATCGTATGAATTTCATAAGTGGAGAATAGGGGGCTCGAACCCCTGACCTTTTGGCTGCCAGCCAAACGCTCTCCCAGCTGAGCTAATCCCCCGTATGATGTTTACATGGACTATTATAAGAGATTATCCTGTGATAAATCAAGAGGGAATTGTAGGTTGTCCGGTTTATTAGTTTTGATGAAGGAAAACTCCGATTAAGGGAGAATAAATGTATTTTGAAAAAAACATTGAGTGTATATAGAGAAAAGAGGAAGTTATTAATGTTTATAGGTGCACTGATCGAAACAGAGCGATTGCTCATTCGCCCGTATCAGCTAGAAGACGTGGATGGAATCTATGAGGTAGTGAGTGAAAAATACTTTTTTCGATATATTCCAGAAGAGCCCCCGTCACGAGAGGGTGTGAGACAAATTATCGAGTGGTCCATGGCGCAGAATCAAAAGAATAAGCCAGAGAAGATTTACAAGTTTAATCTGGCTATCATTCATAAGGTGGATAACAAGGTTATCGGCTATTGCGGGTTGGGTCCAGATGATCTCGGAATGGGGGAAACAGAAATCTATTATGGGATTTCGAACAGATATCGAAAGCGGGGACTTGCGCTGGAAGCGGCTCGTGCTACATTGCAATATGGTTTTGAAGTGATTGGCTTAAAAAAAATCATGGCGTTTGTCGACTATCGAAACCACCCTTCTATTAAACTAATTGAAAACTTAGGATTGATATACCATTTTAGAGTAGGTCATCTGGAAGTAGAATACAAAGACTTTGATGGTCAGTGTTATTATACATTAACGGCTGAGGAGTATCGTAAGAAAAATCCAAATCCAAATCTTCTTTAAAATCTCCCAAGTAAATTGGAGAGCCTACAAAAATTCTGAAGAAGAATCTCTTTCCACCCTTTATATCTCATTTTTACATATCATGCGACTTAAGCAGTAAGGGTTCAATTGAATATCATTCATATTAATCCTATATTTGAATATTTTAATCAATGACAGGATATTTTTCGTGGGAAGTGAATACAATGAAGGAATTATTACTGCAATATATGGATTATGAGGTTCTTTTTAAACTTACTTTTGCTGCAATTTCAGGGATAGGTATTGGGTTAGAGAGGGAGTTGAAAGGGAAACCGCTAGGATTAAAGACATGCTTAATCATATCGGTAATGGCCTGCTTATTGACCATTGTTTCTTATGAATCTGCTTTTTTATATTCTAAAGAATATGCTCGACCTATGGACCCCGGGCGAATCCCATCATATATAATCAGTGGCATTGGTTTTCTGGGGGCAGGAGTAATCCTGAGAAGGGGAAATGAAGCAATCTCGGGGCTAACGACTGCATCTTTAGTTCTTGCATCAGCAGGAATTGGAATTACCATTGGAGCGGGATTTTATATTGAGGCCATTTCAGGTGTCATCTTTTTAATTATTGGAGTGAAGATCATCCCATTATTATTTGATTGGATTGGCCCAAAAAAGCTAAAGGAAAAAGAGATCAAGGTAAAGCTATATATTGAAAAATCAACACATTTAACGGATATGATCAAAGCAATCAAGAGTAAGGATCTCGGAGTTAGAAGATTGAGGGTAAAAGAAGAATCTGAAGATATTGAGATAAGTTGTCTGTTAACTACCCACAAGGGAATTTATACAACGGATATTTTTTATGAGCTGAAATCTATAGCTGGGATTATTCAAGTAGAAGTTGAAAGTGTAGATTAAAGCAAAACAATATCCCGAATTTGGCTAGGATGGTGCGTATCACAAATATATTGGTAGTTTTTTTTAGGTGCATAGATGTACAATATTGCTAGTAAGTCATACGCATTTTCAGAAAGGAGTCGATGGTGGTGGGTCCAAAGCTGAACCCTTACCTAGCGTTAGCTATCGGTGTCCTTTCCGTTTCGACATCAGCCATTTTGGTTAAGGTATCCTCAGCACCTTCGGGAGTGATTGCTTTTTACCGTTTGCTGTTTTCAGTTCTCTTTATGTTACCTATTTTTCTGTTAAGGTATGTCTCAGAGCTGCACCATATTACGAAACGAGATTGGATATTTTCGATTGTTGCGGGTGTTTTCTTAGCCTTTCATTTTATCCTATGGTTTGAATCGTTGAACTACACCTCTGTTGCCAGTTCTACCGTATTAGTAACGCTACAGCCCTTATTTGCATTTGTTGGAACTTATTTTTTCTTTAAGGAAAAGTTCACAGTTAGAGCCATTCTATGTGGAGTGATTGCCATTGTAGGAAGCGTCATTATTAGCTGGGGGGACTTTAAGATTAGCGGTTCAGCCCTTTTTGGTGATATTCTAGCGCTCATTGCCTGTGCGCTTATTACTGCCTATTTAATGTTTGGGCAGACGGTTAGAAAAAGGGTTTCACTGATTACCTATACATTTGTTGTATATAGCATTTGTACGATCACCCTGCTTGCTTATGTACTGCTCTTAGAACAGCCGTTAGTTCCTTATCCAACCAGTGATTGGGTATATTTTGTTCTTTTGGCTCTCGTTCCTACGTTGCTTGGGCACACATTATTTAATTGGACGATTAAATGGCTTAGCACTTCAACGATTTCGATGGCCATATTGTTAGAACCAGTTGGAGCGACTGTTTTAGCTTATTACCTTTTGGATGAACCAATTTTAGTAACGCAAATAACAGGAGGTTCCATTATTATCGTAGCATTATGCTTTTTCTTATTAGAAGGGAAGACCTCAAAAAGTAATTTGAAGTTAAAAAATGAACATTAATATTCTCTATTTAAAGAAGAGGGGCCAAGAGCAATGACGTGGAATGAAGCCTTCGAGACTTTTCCGGTATTAGAAACGGCAAGATTGAGGTTGCGAAATCTAGAAGTGACAGATGCACCGAGTATATTTCGTTATTTTTCTATGGATAAAGTTATGGAATATTATGACTTAGAGACGTTTACCTCTCAGCAACAAGCTATCGATTTGATTGAAGGCCTCTTATTTCGATATGAAACAGGAAGGCAAATCAGATGGGGCATTACTCTTAAGGATGATAATGTCATCATTGGAAGCTGTGGATTTCATGCGTTGGAGGAGCAACATTTGAAGGTGGAAATCGGTTATGATCTACATCCAGATTATTGGTCAAAGGGTATCATGACAGAGGTCATTCAAAAAGTTGTTGATTTCGGTTTTCGTGTGATGGAATTAAACCGAATAGAGGCGTTTTACGATCCGATGAACATTGCCTCACGGAAAGTGTTAGAGAAAAATGGATTTCAATATGAGGGCACACTAAGAAAAAGATTTCTAAACAAGGGAAAATTCGTTGATGCCGTTTTGTCTTCGTTACTTAGGGAAGAATATTTAGAATAGAGGAGAATCTCACTAAACGAGATTCTCTTCTTAACTTTAGACTGTATGTTACAGGGAAATTGGTTTCTTACAAAAAATGTTCCAACAATCTAGAGCAAGTAAGTAAAGCCTGAAAAGACAAAGGCCAGTGTTAGTGTAACAATAAAGGTCCCTCCCTGGACTTTTTCGTTGGAGTTAGCGATTTTGATTCCTTCGATGAAAGAGAAAGCGAATAAATAGACAGCCATGATAAATGATAGATATAATGCAACGGATTCTAGCACTTTTTCCATTCCTCTCATAATATTTGATGTTGTCTATTTATATGAAAAATGTCTATTAATTATTACTTAAGTAAAAAAGAGGCTCTTCTTAAAAACATTAAATTAAATAAAAAATTATATTGCAAACATTTTTTGAACATGTTATATTATTGCTTGTCCTCAAAAGAACATTTGATTATAAAAATGTTTTTCGAAAAAAGTTATTGACTTTAAATGAGGAAATATGTTATATTATAAAAGTCGCCTCAAGGCGATAGAGAAACTTGATTCTGTGATTGAATGATACTCAATCACTTGAAATTAAACTTGTTCTTTGAAAACTAAACAAATCATACGTCAACGTTAATTCTAGTTGTTTTAAAAAAACAACAAATTTTTATGAGCTATATCAACTCTTTATTGGAGAGTTTGATCCTGGCTCAGGACGAACGCTGGCGGCGTGCCTAATACATGCAAG
>NZ_JAUSTU010000053.1:0-6326 GCF_030813005.1 Anoxybacillus andreesenii | reverse complement strand
CTTTCGCTTGGTGGCCCCTTCATTTGGGTAAGGACCTAACGGTCCTTACCCAAATGAAGGGGTTTAATTTTTGCCCACATTAATTTTACTCATACAATTGGCGTTATAATTATTATGACTTTAGTTTTGCTTTTAACTCTTTTATTTTTGTTTCTATTGTTGATATTACTTTTTTAAATTCCTCATCACTCTTACCTGTAGGATCATCCAACCCCCAATCTTCCCTGTGTTTACATGGAAGGTAAGGGCATTCCACATTACACCCCATTGTAATAACAATATCTACTGGAGGTATTTCATCAAGCAACTTTGAATGTTGAGTTTTCTCCATATCTATATCATAAAGCTCTTTCATTAGGCGCACAGCATCCTGGTTAATTTGAGGTTTTGTTTCTGTGCCAGCAGAGTAGCTTTCAAATATATCTCCTGCAAAGTGCTTACCAAGTGCCTCGGCTATTTGGCTTCGACATGAATTATGAACACATATAAATGCGACCTTTAGTTTATTACTCATTAAGCATTACCTCCTTTCTAGCTTTTTTCTGGAAACCAGTGCCTTGTATTATTCGCTATCTTTACTAATATCAACATAACAGGCACTTCTGTTAGAACCCCTACAATGGTAGCAAGTGCAGCTGGGCTTTGTGTTCCAAACAATGCAATCGCAACGGCAACTGCCAGTTCAAAAAAGTTAGAGGCACCAATCATACCAGCAGGCGCTGCTATCTCATGAGGTAGTTTTATAACCTTGCTTGCTAGATATGCAATGAAAAAGATTAGGAAAGTCTGAATAATTAATGGTATAGCAATTAAAACAATATGGAGTGGATTGTTCAGAATTACATCGCCCTGGAATGAAAAGATTATTATTAATGTTAGCAATAGACCTATGGTAGTGATATTCCCAAACTTCGGTATAAAACTCTTTTCAAAGTAATCGAGTCCTCGCTTTTTTGTGATGTAATTACGGGTAATTATACCACCAGCCAGCGGGATAACAACAAACAATACTACAGATAAAACAAGAGTGTCCCAGGGTATGGTTACACCGCCCACACCTAGAAGAAACGCAACTATGGGCGTGAAAGCTATGAGAATTATAAGATCATTTGTTGCTACTTGCACGACGGTATAAGCCGCATTGCCTTTAGTCAAATAACTCCATACAAATACCATCGCTGTACACGGTGCCGCTCCAAGAAGTATTGCTCCCGCAAGATAGTCTTGTGCCAATTCTGCCGGAATTAGAGATTTAAAAATTACAAAGAAAAACAGCCATGCAATGCCGAACATGGTAAAAGGCTTTATCAGCCAGTTAGTTATCCATGTAACAAAAAGCCCCTTAGGATTTTTTCCTACATTTCTAATACTTTGAAAATCTACTTTTAGCATCATTGGATATATCATAAGCCAGATTAAAATCGCCATAGGTATTGAAACATTTGCATATTCAAAACGTCCTAAAAACGCTGGGATTCCGGGTAAAAACTTTCCAATCAATACCCCTGCAAACATACATAAAATAACCCATACGGTTAAGTACTTTTCAAAAAATCCAATTCCACTATTACGTTCCTTACTCATGTAAATCAATCCCCCTTTCTTTCTAAGCTATCAAAAAATGTAATTAAGTTTTGTGGGATTTCATATTTCTCATTTGTCAAGGGGATTGAACTATGGCCATCATAAACTTCTTTCAAAATTGCGTTAATAATCATGGATTTTGGTGGTTCCGTATACTCTATACCATCCTGCACCCAAACTCTGCAATCCACAGAGTCACCACATAGATCTCCACATTCTTTGCAGGAAGATTCCTTAACCTCAAGAGCAATATCCCTGCCATTTACACGAATGGTTGGAGAACTTAAAAAATGGTGTTCAATGGCTAACTCCCTTGAATTTATATTAATCTTATTCACCACTATATCAAACCCTGCCGTTCTTAATACCGTTGATACTTCATTAACTGCATCCTCAAGATTAGTTTCAGTTCCTTGACACCTCTTACATACACTCAGATCAAGATAAAGAAAATCTATTATAATCTGCCTTTTTTTCTGTTCTTGTCCGCAGCAGCTACTGCCACAAGAGCAACAGCCAGCATCACTTTTATTCATCACTTTTACTACCTCCAGAAAAGTTCACTATATTTTCAATTGATGCATCCTGAAACCAGGGGATTGCAACAAAGTTATCAGAACTTATTTGCTTAACTTTTTCCAGCCATTGCTTTTCAGCATCAGCGCGAGCTATTAACATACTATTTTTAGTATTCGTCAATGAAAGGCACTGATTAACCACCCACCATTTGTTATTAATTCCCGCTCTATTCAGGTCATCACCCAGTCTCTGAGCTTCAAATACCGGTGTTGCTTCAGGTAATGTAACAATAATAACCTCTGTTTGTTTCTCATCCCGAAGTCTTGGAAGTAATCTTTGAACAGATATTGGCGTTTCACCTTTTGTTCTCTGAACCTCTTTATGATAACTCTGTGTAGAATCAAGCAACAGAAGCGTGTGACCCGTTGGTGCAGTATCAATTATTACAACTTCGTTTTCAGCCTTGTCAACAATCTCAGCAAATGCTCTAAATACTGCAATCTCCTGTGTGCATGGAGAGCGTAAATCCTCTTCAACATAAGCAACATCATCTTCGCTCATTGTTTCACGAGCCTTACTTAATACCTCATTTTGATATCGCAATAGTTCCTGCTTTTCATCTATTTTACTTAGCTTAATATTTTCAGTATCTTCAACCACATATTTGAGATGATTAGCTGGGTCTGTAGATGTTAAATGTACCTTAACACCCTTTCTAGCAAGAGCCACTGCAATGGTTGCAGCAATAGTTGTTTTTCCAACACCGCCTTTGCCCATTGTAAATATCACTTTTTTACCTGCCCTATAAATATCTTCAATCAGAACATCTAGGTTTCTTAAATTTAAGGATTTGCTATAAATACTATTTTTTGTGTATTCGTCACTATATAAAAATGTTCTAATATTATCAATACCTACAACGTTATAGGAACGAAGTGGTATAGTGAAAATCTTAAACTTTTTTAAACCCTGTGGCATATTTTCCAAAGCCTTTTGCTGCTTATCTAACATTTTAATCGAAACATCGTCAGTTGCTTCACTCAGTATACCATTGATAACTAAAACCTGATTGTTTATCCCTAGCTCACTAAGCTCATGGCTTGAACGTTCAGCTTCAATCAAAGGAGTTTCCTCCGGCCTTGATACCAATATCAAAGTTGTTTTATCTTTATCTGCAAGGTTTTCAACCGCATTCTTATACATATCCTTTTTATCTTGAAGTCCAGCGAGCTGACCTAAACATGACGCCCCATGTGTACTTTCACTGATAAAATTACTCCAGGCTGATGGTAATTGCAGCATACGAAGTGTGTGCCCTGTCGGAGCAGTATCAAAAATAATATAATCGTATTTATTCTCTGTGGATTTATCAGTGATGAAGTTCGAAAACTGGTCAAAAGCGGCAATTTCAACAGTACATGAACCCGAGAGTTGTTCCTCCATATTTACAATTACACTATCCGGCAACTTCCCCCTATATGGAGCAATAACCGATTCCCTATACTCTCTGGCAGCTTCCTCTGGGTTAAGATTCGCCACAACTAAACCCGGCGCTCCATCAATCGGCACACCTTTGCCATCAAGCTCAGTATTAAAAACATCCTGCAAATTGGATGCAGGATCAGTGCTTATAAGGAGAACACTTTTTCCATTATCAGATAAATTTACTGCCACAGCACAAGCGGTTGAGGTTTTACCTACACCACCCTTTCCTGTGAAAAACATATACTTAGTCAGATTTATCCCATCTAAACTAAATGGCTCATAATTATTCTTTAACATCTTAACAGCACCCCTTTGGTCCGCAGCAGCCGCTCTTCTTTTGAGGTTTTGTGCTTATTTCCACCCCTAACCATTCTGAAAACTCTTCGTTTGTTGGGTAGCTTTTGGTTTTTACAATTTCACCATCTGCCAGTGTTACAGGAAGAATATCTGCTCCTTCCTTTTGTAGAATTTCACTTATAACTTTATTGGAGATAAAATCCTGAGGTTCACTTGACAAACCATGCCTTTTTATAATAATCCCTTTTTCTTTAAGCGAATTAATAACAGTTGCTACTCTTAACAGCTCTGGGTCAATAGATGGTCCACAAACTCCTGTCGAGCAACACATTGCTGGGTCAAAAATCTCAATATTTTTCATTACTAAATCCTCCTTAACAACATTGATTATCAGATTTTTTATTTTTGCTCTTTTTACAAATACAATCTTCTTTATCGTTTGTTATGCATGTAAAGAAAGCTATAACCTCATCCGTTTTTTCTTTGTTTAATGTATATCTCATCCAAGCCCCATCACGTACTGCATTTACAAGACCGCTTTCAGATAATATCTTCATATGATAACTAAGAGTGGATTGAGAAATACTGAATTCTTCTAATATATCGCATGCGCACATTTCTCCACACGATAGCATATCTATAATCTTTAACCGTGTTTCATCTGACATAGCCTTAATTGCAGGAACATAATCTGCATATGAATGCTTCATAAAATTACCTCCTTTATATTTATATGTATCAATGATATCGAATGTTCTCGATATGACAATAATATCAAGCATATCGATAGTTGTCAATATGATTTTGTAATTGTAATAAGTTAATTACAAAAACCGCCGACCAAGATGCCACAGCCCCTTAATCGGCGGTCAAACCCATTTTATATTTCTATGTCAATTTCAACACCAGATTTAAATTCAATAGTAAGTTTATCATCATAGACCGTTATTTTCTCTATAAGCTTTTTTACTAGTTGCTCATCATACTCCTCGAGGAGGGTGGATTGTTCATTAAGGAATTTTTCCATATCTTCTAGCCTTTGCTTGGAGCCTTTTTTGCCGGCTTCTTCTGCTAAAGCCTTATGCCTTTCCTCTCTGAGCCTGTAAATCTCATCGGCTATATCGTTATAATCTTCTTTGGAATTGGCCAGTTTCAAAAGGTCTTTTTGTAATTCCTCTAGCTTTTTATCTATATTGGAAACAATATTATTGTCCGTTTCACTTATCACTGTTTCTATATTTTCCTTTAAGATAGTTAAAAAGCCATCCTTTTGCCCTATTAGTTTATTAATTGCCTCCACCGTAGCAATACCTATCATATCCTCCAGCACGGTTCGGGAATGACAAGCTAACCCTGTATTCTCAAGCCTACTGACGCATCTCCAAACAATCGATTTTTTACCTCGGTTATTCCAATGAACTCTACGGTATATTTCGCCACACTCTCCACAGAAGATAATTTGCGAAAATACATGATTTGAACTAAAGTTTCTTTTCTTTCCACTAGTACTTATATGTCCTTTACTTCTACGAACTAACTCTTCTTGAACCTGCATGAAAATTTCACGCGGGATAATGGCTTCATGGTTATTCTCTACATAATACTGAGGTACGATTCCATTATTCACAACCCTCTTTTTTGTAAGAAAATCTACCGTATAAGTTTTTTGGAGCAGTGCATCACCAATGTATTTTTCATTGCTTAATATTTTCCTTATAGTGCTGGTGTGCCACCTTTTTTTGCCCGCTCCTGTAAGTATGCCATCTGCTTCAAGTCCTTTTTTAATTTTATCCATACTGGAGCCTTCAAGGTACTCTCGGTAAATTCTTTTAACTATTTCAGCTTCCTCCGGCACAATTACTAATCGCTTATTTTCATCTTTGGTATATCCTAAAAACCTAGAACAATTGACCATTACCTCTCCCTGTTGGTATCGGTATTGATAGCCAAGCTTTACATTCTGGCTTAATGACTGGCTCTCTTGTTGCGCTAAGGATGCCATAATGGTAAGCATAATTTCACCTTTGGCATCCAATGTATTGATATTTTCTTTCTCAAAATATACCGCTACATTTTTATCTTTAAGTTTCCTGATGTATTGTAGACAGTCCAAGGTATTTCTAGCAAATCGGCTTATTGATTTGGTAATAACCATATCAATTTTCCCAGCCATACACTCATCAATCATTCGATTAAATTCGTCGCGATTTTTTGTATTTGTGCCGCTGATACCATCATCAGCAAAGATCCCTGCAAATTCCCACTCTGAATTCTTCTTGATAAACTCTGTATAGTGTTCAATCTGCACTTCGTAACTACTAGCCTGCTCATCACTATCTGTAGAAACGTAAGCGTCAAATAGAATCCACCTGTTAGTGTATATAATACCTATGAGATAATCTCTTTAAATCAAAGTTTGAGGAGGTTTTTTATGTCCCAGA
>NZ_JAUSTU010000052.1:0-7400 GCF_030813005.1 Anoxybacillus andreesenii | reverse complement strand
TGGAAATTTCAATATCAAGAGAGACTTTTAAATCATGAAATCGCTACCAATAATAAGGTGAAGAAATTTCTGCCCACAAATACTTGACTCAATCAAACATTTCCGATCGTTTGATAAAAAGCACCTAACCATGGTATAAGTGTAAAAGAAGCAAAGGACATTTAAGCTTTAAAATTTTGGGATAGTGGCTTGGTTGCGTTCCCATAATGAAAGGATTAGAAAGATGAAGGATAATTTTTGGCGTGATTTACCACGACCTTTTTTTATACTGGCACCAATGGAAGATGTGACGGATGTTGTTTTTCGCCATGTAGTAAGCGCGGCAGCTAGACCTGATGTATTTTTTACAGAGTTTACAAATACGGAGAGTTATTGTCACCCAGAGGGGATTAAAAGCGTGCGTGGGCGTTTGACTTTTACTGAGGATGAGCAACCCATTGTCGCCCATATATGGGGAGATAAGCCTGAATACTTTCGACAAATGAGCGTGGGTATGGCGGAATTAGGCTTTCGGGGTATAGATATTAATATGGGTTGTCCCGTGCCTAATGTGGCACAGCATGGAAAGGGAAGCGGCCTGATCCGTCGTCCAGAAGTTGCGGCAGAGTTAATCCAAGCAGCAAAAGCAGGAGGATTACCCGTAAGTGTCAAGACAAGGCTTGGTTACACGGAAGTAGACGAATGGCAGGATTGGCTGACACATATATTGAAACAAGATATTGTCAATTTATCCATTCATCTCCGTACAAGGAAGGAAATGAGCAAAGTAGATGCTCATTGGGAGCTGATTCCGGAAATTAAGAAACTTCGTGACCGGGTGGCACCAGATACGCTTTTGACGATTAATGGGGATATCCCTGACCGTCAAACTGGGTTAAAGCTTGCCAATGAATATGGTGTTGATGGGGTCATGATTGGGCGTGGTATTTTCAATAATCCATTTGCCTTTGAAAAAGAACCCAAGGACCATAGTAGTAAGGAATTGCTTGATCTCTTAAGATTGCATCTGGACCTCCATGATAAATACTCAAATTTAGAGCTGCGCTCATTCAAGGCTCTTCATCGCTTTTTTAAGATCTATGTTAAAGGATTTCGAGGGGCGAGCGAATTAAGAAATCAATTAATGAGCACAGAGTCAACAGATGAAGTACGTGCGATGCTTGACAACTTTGCGTCAAAGAATCTTGATGGAATAGGGGTACTTGAATAAAAAAGCCCTCCCCCGAAAATGAATAGGGGGAGGGTTTCTCTGTCAAAAGAATAAATCAAGAATGAAATAGGATATTGCTGCAAGAGTAGCGGAAATAGGCAAGGTAATGACCCATGTAATGAGCATCCTTTGCGCCGTGCCCCACTTAACTCCTTTTAGGCGATGGGAAGCACCGACTCCTAGAATGGATGAAGAAATAACATGTGTTGTGCTGACAGGCATGTGAAGAAAGGTTGCGCCAAAGATTACGGCGGCTCCCGTCAAATCAGCTGCGACCCCAGTGACAGGGCGGATTTTCATGATTTTGCCGCCGACGGTTTTAATAATTTTCCAACCACCCATGGCGGTTCCTAATGCCATCGCAAGTGCACAAATAAATTGAACCCAGAGCTGAATATCATTGGAACTTTGATAATTATTGACGATCAAAGCCATTGTAATAATTCCCATCGCTTTTTGTGCGTCGTTGGTTCCGTGAGAGTATGATTGCAAAGCAGCGGTGGCAATTTGGATGCGCCTAAATCGTTTGTTTGTTTTCGGCAAATTACTATTTTTGAAGACCAATTTAATAATGCTATAGACGATAAACCCTACTCCGAATGCAAGTAGCGGCGATAAAAGGAGCGCCTTAATAATGGCAATAAATCCACTATAATTTAATGTGTTGAATCCAGCAGCGGCAATAGCAGCACCGGCGATGGCTCCGATTAACGCATGGGATGAGCTGCTTGGGATCCCATAGTACCAAGTGACTAAATTCCAGATGATCGCAGCCACTAATGCTGCAAGGATCACGGTCGATCCATTTTCTAGAGTAAAGGGATTGACGATATCCTTCGTAATGGTTTTTGCCACCCCTGTAAATGTCATGGCACCGACAAAGTTCATCACGGATGCCAATATAATCGCATGTCTTGGGCTGAGTGCTTTTGTCGAAACGGATGTTGCAATCGCATTCGCCGTATCATGAAATCCATTAATAAAATCAAATACGACCGCAAAAACGACAATTAATATCGTAAGGATAAGGATTGTATTCATGCTCGTTGGTTACTCCTTATGCATTTTTCATAATAATTGCTTCAAATATATTAGCGACATTCTGACAGTAGTCAGCCACTGTTTCAAGCTCTTCGTAAATTTCCTTATATTGAATAATTCGAATCGGATCCTTTTCGGTTTGGAATAAATGTTTAATCGAAGTCCGCAGAACCAGATCACATTTAGATTCATAGTCTTTTATCTTTATCGCATGCGCTCTTATTTCTTTCAGCTTCTTTTTCGATAATAAATGAATCGCAACCTCAATTTCTTCGGTACATTTTTGGATGGCATCAACAAACTGCAGCATATATTCATCAGCAGATGTGATGGAATACATATCAAATAAGGCAGCCGTACTTTCTAAGCCATCGAGGACATCATCCATATTCATTGCTAGTGCTAGAATATCTTCACGCTCAATCGGCGTTATAAACACATTATTCAAATCCTGAATGACTTGGTGAACAAGAGAGTCGCCTTTTTTCTCATAGTCTTTCATTTTTTCAAAAAAAATAGCTAAATCCTCTGTATTCCTTAACTTATAGTCGGAAAAATAATTCATACTCTCTGTTAAGTTCGCAGATATATTAGCCAAATGAAGATAAAATTGATCCTCTTTTCTCTTAAACATCTTCCTGTTCTCACCTCGTAAATTAATAATCGAGCTTTTCAAATAATAGCTTATTTTGTCGAAAGTTAATAGGAGATTAATGAAAAATTTACATAAACTTTACAATCGAAAATGCTAGTTTTGTATTGATTTAAAGAGGAATATATGTTAGCAAGAAAAGAAAATTGGATTAATAGCTTAAATAGTTGGGAGTTTCCATCTGAAGGCTTTGATCCGTATCCAAAACGATTATTTATTTTTGGTGGACTATTGTCCCCGTTTGCACCACAAAAAAACTCTTCAGTACCCTTCACTTTTATTATAAGGCTGTTTTCGCACGGATTGTGGTTCTGGAATGTCCTTAATACCGGCCATTCCGTTTCATACTAGGCGTGCGATACGCATAGATTGAGTAGCACTTTTCTCCGTTGTTTCTAGAGATAGTCTGCATCAAATACCGTTTTGTCTAATTATTTTTTGGTCAAAAGCAACAATGTTTGAGAAAAGAGCCTATAATAAAGTCTGACAAAAATTTGTATTATTATAAAACGATGTATTTTCTTGTAACTTTTTGTAGATTAATTTGTACCATGAAATAGAAAATACAAAGGAAAAAGAAAGAGAACTCCTTTAGTAATTCAACCAACTTTTTTGAGAAAAATTTTTAACACAATTTGTGAATGTTTTCACAGTTGTTAACCCTGAAGGAAGGTGGAAAATGATCGGTTGAAAATGAAATAATTTTTACTCTTTAAACAAATTCTGAGTAGAGACGATTAGATATTTCCAAAGTTCACAATCAGATTGGAGGTAACTTATATGTTTTGGCTTCAATTTTTTATCCTGCTTGCATGTATCTTTATAGGTGCTAGGTTAGGTGGGTTAGGGTTAGGAGTTATGGGGGGAGTAGGATTAGCCATCCTCACATTTGTTTTTGGTTTAGAGCCAACATCGGCACCTATTGATGTTATGCTAATGATATTGGCGGTTATTACTGCGGCTGGTGCCTTACAGGCTTCAGGCGGTATGGAATACCTTGTTCATATAGCAGAAAAGGCATTACGAAAAAATCCTAAATATATTACCTTTATCGCACCAATAGTTACTTATATTTTTACATTCTGTGCAGGTACGGGCCATGTGGCTTACTCCGTATTACCAGTTATTGCTGAAGTTTCTCGGGAGTCAGGTGTCCGCCCTGAAAGACCAATGTCGATTGCGGTCATTGCTTCACAGCAAGCCATTACTGCTAGCCCAATATCAGCGGCTACTGTAGCATTGCTAGCATTATTAACGGATTTTCAAATAACTTTACTTGATATATTGATGATTTGTATTCCATCTACATTTATTGCATGTATGATTGCAGCATTTGTAGTTAGTAAAATGGGTAAGGAGCTTCCAAACGATCCAATTTATTTGAAAAGGTTAGAAGAAGGTCTTGCACCAATTAAAAAAGATAAAAAAGCATATGAAGCAACCACTGCTTCAAAACTATCGGTTTCATTGTTCCTCTTAGCTGCGATATTAGTAGTACTTCTTGGTTCATTTGAACAATTACGCCCAAGCTGGGTGGTCGATGGAGTAGTTACTCGAATGTCAATGCCAGTAGCAATTGAAATTGTTATGTTGACAATCTCCGCTCTTATCATTATTTTCTGTAAGCCTAAAGTGGATGAAATTGTTTCAGGAAGTGTGTTTAAAGCAGGTGCAGCAGCAGTTGTAGCTATTTTTGGGATAGCTTGGATGGGTGACACCTTCTTTAAAGGAAATGCTGAATTTATTAATGGTTCAATTGCAGATCTTGTTACTGCAGCACCATGGTTATTCGCAGTTGCTTTATTTGCTCTATCCATTCTTCTTTATAGCCAGGCAGCAACCGTTAGAACCCTTGTGCCTTTAGGGATAACATTAGGAATTAATCCTGCTTTATTAATTGCAATGTTTCCAGCAGTAAATGGTTACTTCTTTATTCCTAACTATCCAACTGTTGTTGCAGCGATAAACTTTGACCGAACAGGAACAACTCGTATTGGGAAATATATTTTAAATCATAGCTTTATGGTACCAGGACTAATTGCTACCGTTGGTGCCATTGGAATTGGTATACTATTAAGTTCTATCTTATTATAAGTGTTGAACTGCAACAATTAACTATATTACTTGCTTAAAGTAAGCTAACCAACAATATAGTACCACTAGTAATTCCAAACATGATATTATAATAAAAATTTTAGCCCTTTCTATCCAAAGTGGATGACAGGGCTTTTTCAAGTTAAAAATGCATTAGTATTTGTGAATAATTTCACAAATACTAATGCAAAAGTTTATCTTTTTTTAAATTTGCTCCATTAGTTTTCTTTGGCTTCTTTTGCTTCTAAATAAAAGACTTCAATGAATTTTTTTACATTTAATCTGGATGGAACATTGTGAGTCTTTTTTCCATCTAGTTCTAGCATTTTCATTCTTACCTGAGTAAAATCAAAGAATTTCGATGCATACTTTTCAAAAATAGGGTTTCCATAGTCCGTTAATCCAATGGAAGCTAGATTATTTAAAGCTTGATGAATGGCTCTTCGTACTCTTTGCTCACTTGCTTTTGCTTCCTTATTAATACAGTTTTTGTTATTAGAGGAACTACAGTGTTCTAAGGCAACTTGCTCAAAAAGCTGTTTAAGAGAAGGAAATTGGAACTTATCTTTACAGTTAACTTCTAATTTAAATAAGTATTCAATAATATTTAATAAATCATAATACCCACTTTCACCAACAATTCCTAGTTCCATTAGGATCGTATTTCCGCTATGGGCAATTCCAGAAGTATGAACTTCATGCTTAATGACGGATGTCATATTAGACTCAATTGGTTTTTCCGTTATGCTGCTGTGATGAAAATTTGTCAAAGAAATTAATGATTGCTGGATATTTTTAATGGATTTTTCTTGTAAATAGTGCTTTATCTCATTTTGAATGACACTAACAACTTCGTATTTATTAATTGGTTTTGTAATAAAATGGTCAATTCCAAGTAAATATGCCTCTGCAACTGTATCCTTCTGATCAACCTGAGAGATCATAATGATTTTTCCTTTAAAATGGGGAGTAATGGCTCTAATCGTTTCTAAACCATCCCTTTCCTTCATTAATAAATCAATAAGTAGGATGTCAATATTTTTGTTGTTTAATAGCTCACAATCAACGTCGATTCCATCTTCTGCTTCTCCTTCAACGGTGCCCAGCCCTTCGGAAATAATGATTTCTGATAACATAGCTCTAACTGCAAGGGAATCATCTACAATAAAAAATCTCATTTTTTATCACCCCGTACTATTTATAGTATTTATCGGTAGTTGAATTAAAAAAGTCGTTTGCTTCTGTTTTTGATTAGAAGTAAGATTAATCTTCCCATTTAAGCCTTCGATTACTTCTTTTATATGTGAGAGTCCTATTCCGTTAGATGCAATTCCTGACAAATCATATTTAGTTGTATAACCAGGCTCAAATACGAGTGTTAGTTTATTCTCTGGAATTCCTGGTCCGTTGTTTTGAACCTTAAAAATTACATTTTGCTCGTCCTTTTCTACTAAAATAGTAACAGTTCCACTTTCTTGAATGGCTTCTATGGAATTAGTAATTAGGTTATTAATAAGGGAGAGAACAATAAAACAATTATAAGGTGGATGCTCTCCTAAAATATTTATTTCAAAATGTATATCCTTTTCTAGCATTTTTGCATATCGGCGATTACATTGGATGGCTACATCAATAATTTCTTCGATTGTTAGCAAATCAGTTGATAGTTTTTTTACTTTAAGCCTCGACAAACCAGAGTAGATCCTTTGATGATCTTTTTTTATTTCGTGAATTTCTCCGGCAATATTAAGGGCTGTTTTTGCGTATTGATTATTTTCTTTTGCGAGATTGCGGTATAGATCATAGCAGGCTTTCGTAGTATTTTCAGCGTTTTTCATCGACTTCTTTAACTGCACCATCTCTACAAATAAATCAGAAACTAGAACCAGCATTTCTTCATTTCTATTTCTCTGAAATGCCTCTGTAATATTTGCTTCCCGTAAGAGAAAGAAATTAAAGAACCCTAAAACAAAAAAGCTGCGAACAAAACTTATAAGAAATATAATTAAGAAATTATTTAAGGAAATCCATTCTGTGGAAAAATAATGTCTAATTGATACCTCGGTTACATTAGCGATATTCTCAATCATCATTCCAATAAAAACAATAAATACGGGCTTGTTATAGAATTTTTTTGTTTTAAAAAGATAGAAAAATAAACCGTATACAAAATAATAAAAGAACACAGGTAAATGATAAAAAAATTCCTCAATCAAATTAACTTGTCCTGGTCCTAAAACAGGTAGGAATGTACGAAAAATAACAACAGATAACCCAACAATAAAACCCGCTTGTAAAGGTTTTATTTTTTTTCGTAGAAAGAAAACCCTACGCTAGGCGTAGGGTTCTGGAAAGCTTATAGCGATGTATTAAAAAAATCCCAACCTGGTGTTAAAATAAATT
>NZ_JAUSTU010000051.1:0-7418 GCF_030813005.1 Anoxybacillus andreesenii | reverse complement strand
TTTGTTCTTGGCATGATGTTAACCTCCTTGGTACATTAGGCAGTATAAAATAAAATACTCTTATTGTCCAAGTTCATTTTGGGGCTTATGAGAAATAACGACGGATTTCACTTTCCCCACTGCCAGCATCCCCTGTAAATAGCGGAGATCCGTTCATGATAATGGCCAAACGAGAACCTTTCGGATTGTCCTCTGATACAGGCTTCATCTTTGACACAAGATGTTGTAGGAAAAGAAGTTGTCCATCACTAATACGTGGAAGCCCCGCTCCAAAACGACCGTTAAAACCTAAGTTTTCATACTCTGCTTTAACAGCCTTCTCCGCAGGTTTCCACTCGACACCGTAGGGAGGATTGGTGATCAAATAGTCAAACTTCATATCAGAAAATGCATCATTTGATAATGTATTACCAAAGCGTATATTTCTTGCTTCTTCGCCTTTGATTAGGATGTCTGCTTTACAAATGGCATATGATTCCTCATTTATTTCTTGAGCAAAGAACTCCAATTCAGCCGTTGGATTTAGCTCCTTTAAATACTCTTGAGCTACCGAACCCATTCCACCTGTACCCGCACATGGGTCATAGAGTGTTTGAGTGATACCTGGTTTTGTAAGAATCTCTTCATCCTCAAGGAAAAGTAAATTAACCATTAAACGCACAACTTCCCTTGGCGTATAGTGATCCCCAGCTTCTGCATGTTCCGAAAATCTACGGATCAGTTCTTCGAAGATATACCCCATCTCCACATTAGAGACAACATCAGGGTGTAAATCTATTTCGCTAAATCGTTTAACAACAAGATAGAGCAAATCATTCCGTTCCATTTTTTCTATTTGTTTGTCGAAATCGAAATACTCGATAATATCTCTTGCCGTTTTAGAAAAGCCGTTAATATAATCTCGTAGGTTGTCCGCAATATTATCCGCATCACTAAGAAGCTTAGTAAAATCATATTTACTGACATTACTAAACTTTTGTTCTGCTACACGATTTAGGATTTCATCTCTTGATTCTTCTGGAAGGCTTTTGAACTGTTCATATTTACTCAGCACATCTTCTTTCGTGCCGTCAAGTACACAGTCAAACCGTCTTAGAACAGCCATCGGTAAGACAACTTTGCCGTAATCCTCTGGTTTGTATGGACCACGCAGAATTTCAGCGATACTCCAAATAAAACTTACCTTGTCATTAAAATTCATTAATACTTCACCTTTTCTTTCCCTGTTATGTAATCCCATGCCTTATGGACATGGGGAAAAATCTTTATTATAAGACCATCTTACCAAATTTCTGTCGCTATTGGTTTACATATATTTGGAGTTGCATGATACGGATTAGTGGGAAGAGTTAATATGAAAGGGATTTTTCATAAAAGTGGGGAAGTCTGTACGGTTTTTTGGAACGAGGATTGGGTTTATTCCAATAGATTCCAAATCCTTTAGGTATTGTCGATAAGTTGGAGCGGAGAGGTTCTCCTTTGGGGAATCAATACCATTTTTACTAATTTCAATGAGGAAAGAACGCAATTTCTCCTTTTTCTTTCTTGTGAAGTGACTGGCTTCAAGGATTTGCTCTGCTTTAGTGATTTTATAATAGTCACCTTTTCTCGCTATCGGAGTGATGTGTTCACACATATATTCCCGATAAAGATCTTCTTTAAAGTATTCGATTAGCCTTTTCGGTCTTCCTTTCCCTTTTCCATCGGTTCTTTTCATAGCGTTGAGGTGTTTATTTTTTAGCCTTAATTCGTAGCGAATAACATCCTTTTCGTATGGCTCTATTATTTCGTTCTTTGCTAAACGTTCATCTTCCTTAGAATAAATGATAAACTCAACACTGTTATTTTTGTGGTACTGTGAAGTTTCATATTTTATCGCTTCTCCCTCCTCATTCTTCCCATATTTTATCATTTCTTTAAACCTATACTTTTTTGTGTATTTTTCAAAAAGGTGAAAGATTAACCTCTGGTGATTTTTATTGGGTACGACTACGTCAAGCTTGTAATCAATTCTCGTTAGTCGATGCTGGTCAAAATGAGATGAATGCCCAAATTGAGCAGTAAGGAATTTTCTTATTTGTGCTTCAACAATGGGATAATCCTTTTCTGTTATGTCACTTTTCCTTAGTAGCCTGACAATATCTATTTTTAAATGAATATTCCATAGACTTTTACCTTTAGACGATAGCCAAGTAAACGCAAAAGCTGGATGCTCATGTTTTACATTTTGCGTTAGCTTTTTTACAACTGCACCGAATTTCTCATATACTTCCTCTTTTATTTTATTCCTTTTAAACAGTAGCAAAACCTCCTCATAATCAACATCGAGTAACATTTCAACTGTGTGAATCACAATCATCATCTCCTATGAAAATATTAGCGGGAATGGTAAATGCTAATATTGATCTAATCTGTACTTTAAAAAACCTTTCCCGACCCGAACCAATTTAAAGGACTTTCGAACACATTTTAGGCAATGTGCTAAGGAACCATATAACAAGGTTTTGGAATGGAGCAGTTCGTCAGTTGGTATTTATTTTAGGAAACTGTCAATAGTTTATGAAGGCAAAACTGGTTCTACCTTGTCTTAGTTAAATTAAAAAGAAAAGCAGCAGTCCTACGGATAAAACGTTCTCTTTTGAATCACAAAATGATAAAAAACACTGTAATTAACAAGAGAAAAAGCATGGCTATTCACATTGTGAATAGCCATGCTCTTTTTCTTCATCTTTGTTTAATATAATGACAAAACACATTATTATTTGTACTATTTGTACCTTTTTGAATAAATAAACTCAGTAATTGGAACTGTAATAAATGTAAGACCTACCACAATAACAAGGGGGTAATTATCAATTTTATTAAAGTTACCAGTTCCTTCAGAAATAAATAGTATTAAACCAGAAAGAATCATTAATACATAATAACCTATTTTGGCACTTTGAGTTTCGATATGTCTATCTAATTCATCCTTTTCGCCACCACCTTCATGTTGCCCCCAATTAAGCCAATTGAAAAAATAACTTAAAGCAAGGAAACTAAAGAATATACTACCAGCATCAATAGTTTCAAATCTTATCCATTTATATAAGGAAAATCCTACAATTGATAAGAAAACAATGAAGGTTATAAGTGCGATAATTTTTTTCGTATTATTCATTCTATCTTCCTCCCTTCCTCTGATATAAATAATTCCTCCATAGTAACCTTTAATGTCTTTGCAATATCGAATGCTAATTGTAAACTTGGGTCATATTTATTGTTTTCAATAGCATTAATCGTTTGCCTACTCACATTACATTTTTCTGCTAATTTCCCTTGTGAAAGACCACTTTTTTCTCTGTATTCTTTAATTCTATTTTCCATTCACCAAGCCACCTTTAGATTCTATAAGGTGTAAAACATCTTTTACAACCTTATTATAAGAAAAGATATATATGATGTCAAACATCTTTTACACCTATATATCTTTTCTTATAAATGTATTAACTTGCCTTGTTTCCACTAAAAGAATTCTTCAATCGTACTCTCAAAAACCCATGCAAGTTCATTATTACGGAACAGCCTTAAAGATAATATGCTTATTTAAATCTTATCCGTTATTTCATATAGATAATATCTTTCATATCAAAGACTTTATCGGTTAAACCGATTCTTTGTGCAGGAGTTTCTTTTTTATCCCCTCTGCCGAACGGAAGGCAGAAGTTGTAATACGTTCTTAATATGGTTAAAGCGTACTGTGCATACTTAGGATTAAAATTAGCGTAAATGTAGCTTTTTCCTTGTCCTGTGGCTGTTACTAAAGGTCGTTCCAGTATGGAAATTCGTCTGCGTATCTGTTGAATGAAGCTATTCGTGGCATGGTCATTGACATTCATAATGGCAGAAGCTAATTCATTAACTTCAAGACCACTAACATCGGTTCGACAATCAACCGTATAGCTTCCTTTATCCTTCGGACACAATGGATGTTCTAATGGATTGTTCAACCATACCACTGCTCTTTTATGAGGGAAAGTAACCTCTTCACAAAAATGATGGGTTTGTAATCTCTCTTGTAAATACAGCTCCGCTAACGTATAAAGAGACCTTGTTGAATAGCTATAAGTGTTTCCCCAATCTGTTAAAAATCGCTTTGCCTCTATATAGTCCTCATGCTTTTGCTTGGCTGATTTTGTCTTATCCATTTTACTTACAAAATGATGGGCATTGTATAGTCGTATATCATCCGAAAATACACGATAGATGGCAGTTGCAAGGGAAGAATCGTCATCAGTGACAAATCGCCATTCTTTTGCTTGTACTAATTGTTTAATCAGCCAAAAGTGAGCAAATGCGGTATAGGTGGAATTAATGTGCATCCCCTTAATCAACTTATTTCGGTTCTTAATCTTCGTCAGTTCCTCTACATATTGAGGATAGGTCTGGTCATCCTCTTTCGTTGGTTCTTGTGGATAGTAGGACAATCGGAAACGGTCATTTTTCCGACAAAAGGAATCCAGATGGTCTTCTCGATAGAGTAGTGTATCTTCCTCTAATTGCTCAATATCAAAGTCCCAATCATAAGCGACATCGCTACGGAACACATATCGAGAATGAACATCTGCGGTTATGACCACATGGGTTTGCAAAGCAGAGTCATCCGTAAAGGAAGTATCGAAACTCCCTTTGCCTTTTCTCCGAATGTTGTTTAGATTGTATTGCATCTTATCTGTATTCAACCAGATTTCATTAAAGGCTTTATCTTGAAAGCCTTTTGTTTCATGTTTGTCCAAAAATTCCAAGCAACAGCGATAGAGCCATTCCAATTTGGTGTAATAGGTTTTCATGCCGATTTCCAACATATCACAGGTTCTTCTTACCGAAGTTTTATTTAGCAATAACTTAGAAAAGAGAGGGAGTATATCGTTTCGTTTTTGATGATAGGTAGTTGATTCTCTTTTAATCGGTAACACATTGGTGTATTTTTTACATTCCTTGCATTGATATTTTTGTGAATTACTTTTACTTTTTCCTCTTTTGTAAAAATAGGATTTTTCGGTGAAAGGAGTTGTCCCATCATACTTACAATCATCTTTATGAAAATTGTATTCTGGTTCTATATCAATGACAGTTTGAAGCTCTACAAGACGTTTAATTTCCTCAGTAACCGCCCAATTGGAAAAGATATTTGTCGAGCAATTAAGCGTTGCTTTTGGTAGTTTAGTGACAATAGGGAGGTCATTACATACGATGTGTTTTGTTCTTCTATATTTGCTACCTTGTAACTTATAGCGATAGGGTTTATTTTTTACCTTTTCAAACCGTTCCTGTTGTAATCCAAAAGACTCACAAAATGGATTCGTACAGTGATTGTATTGAATCTTATATTCATGACCGTTTAGCAAACTTCATTGGAGCAAGGCGTGGGTAGTGTAATTGCCTATCCAGTATTTCATCATCACTGACAGGGCAAGTAATTTCGACTTTATCTTGAAATTGCGGAAGTAGCTGTTTCAACTTGGACAAATAAATCACCTACTCATTTGCTTCTATTCCAATGGTCTTCAACATACGCTTATTATTACGGAGGGATTTTACCCATTCGATAAATTGGTCATCTTTTAGCAAGTTCCGTTGAAGGAATTCATCGACAACCTCTTCTTCGGTGTATTCACAGTATTCAGCGTAATAAGAAACGATAGCTCTGGTTCGTTCGGAAATTTTCCAGTTTATTTCTTTAGCGTTTTTATTTTTAGGTTTGATAAACTCTAAGGGTTTTGTCACGTAACTCAAACCTCCCATTTTGACATATTAATTCACATCCATTTTAACATAGTATTTCTCAAAGCGGGAACATCTATTCCCACTTCCGAAATTGCGTTGCGATTTAGGTTGCGATTTTATATATCAAATGGCTAAAAACATTGATAAATCAATAAAAAATAAGGTGCAAAAATCATTGCGATTTTGCACCTTATTTGTGTTGTGAATTCAATTTTTGTGATTCAAAAGGGAACGTCTTATCCTACGGACTGCCACTTTTCTTTTTACCAATATTATCATTAATCATAGAGTGATTCATTTGCATTAGCCACAGTGTTCAATGCCTCTTCCACTTTAATTAAGTCATATATCTCCAAATCCAAGCAAGCGACAATAATTTTATCCTTTAACGATGTGTTCAACGAAAACCCTCTAATCTTTAGGAGTTTATTTGTTTCCTCGATTGTCAGCTTCATAGCAAAAGCAAGTCTTATCAATTTATATTTTGGCGGATTCGTTCTCCCATTGATTAAGTGACTGATATAAGCTTTAGAAAATCCCGCTTTGTCTGCAAGCTCTTGTTGTGTCATTTGTACCTTATAGAGCATTTCGTTTATAAATTGTCCAAGTGTAATCATGCCCTCCGCATTTTGGCTAACCAATGAGGAGATATTATCTAATTCCTCTGCTGATAGACCATGCTGAAAAACTTTCCTTATATGCAATTTTTCTATTATATGTTCCGAGACCCCATGTAATAGATAATTGGTTATATCCCCTATAAAATCATATTCTTTCACGTTCTTATTCCCCCATTAAAAAAGTATAAAATTTTTATACCATTCTTAATCTGGAAGTCCATATACTATAGTCAACAGTTGTACACTCTAATCCCCGTACAACTTCCCCAAAAATTAAAGGAGGTTCCCCCATTATGAACACACTTCAACAACATTCTACCAACTTCTACTCCACTTCAACAATTATCCTGCAAGAACAAAATCAAGAAAACAATATTAGCACCATTGCTGAACTTCTTATGAAGGCAATAAACAAAAAACAACAATTTCAAAAGGAGAGTGCTTAAACAATGAAAAAGAAAATGGTGATTGGTCTATATATTCGTGTTTCTACTGACAAACAAGCCCAAGAGGGGTTTTCATTGGAAGGACAGGAGGTTGAGGGAACTCAACTTGCTCATAAAATGTTTGGGAAGGATATCATTCTTAAAGTCTATATTGATGAAGGCATCAGTGCAAAAAGTACAAAAGGAAGAACAGACCTGAATCGTATGCTCAAAGATGTAGAAAGAGGTGCTTTAGATGCTATAATCACATATAAAGTTAGTAGACTTAGCCGTACCCTCTCGGACTCCCTAAAAATAGTTGAAGACATTCACAGAGCTAAAGTACGATTTATAAGTATAAAAGAAGGTGAATATGGTACTTCCCACGCCAACCTTCAGTTTAACATCTTAGCATCCGTTGCCCAGTATCAGCGTGAGGAACTGGCAGAGAACGTTCAGCTCGGCATGATCCAAAGGGCCAGAAACGGAAAATTTAACGGCGGAAAGGTATTAGGTAAGCGTAAAATAATCCCCACCTGTGAAGCAGGTGGGGATCGCGTTATTATTTAGGTAAGTTTTTAAAATCTTTACAAACGATTGGAAGTGT
>NZ_JAUSTU010000050.1:0-7973 GCF_030813005.1 Anoxybacillus andreesenii | reverse complement strand
CCAAAAAGGACAAAAGGAAACGAAAAACAATGTAATTTTAAGAAAAAGCTAGATTAAGAGTGATATTGTCCAAAATTCGGGGGTTAATCCGAAAGCTATATGAGTGGTTTTAAACCATTCAGTGATAAAAGGGCTTTAAATGATATTGAACTTGGTTTTCTTCATCATGGAATTGAAACAAATAATATTGGAATGCAACTCATTACTGGATTTGCCCAATGTGCAAAAAATAAAGATGTGAAGCAATATTTTGTAAAAGGTAAAGAACTTGCGAAAAAACAAATAAAAGTAATGACAGAAATTCTTATGGATAGTGATGTTCAATTCTCTGCTACTTCTGGAAGTACCGTCACTACTTCAACGGTAGCACCATTTTCTGACAAGCTTATGATGGCATGTGTTCATTTTCTCAACGGGTTCAGTCTTGTGGGAAGTAGTTTTGGTACATTTTTTACATATAGAAATGATATTACCATGAAAACAGCATTACTAGTCAAAGATATTTATATTTATGGACAAGAAGGGATTGAAATTAGGATTAAAAATGGGTGGTTTGAAGAACCACCACAAATGGAGGATCGAGCTGCCATCATAAAGGGTGTAACGAATTAATTTGTTTTCAAAGGGCAAAAATAAACTTGGTGTTATTTATAACACTAAATTTCAATGTGGAGGGATGTATTTTGAATACTTCATTTAAGAGCTTAATATCAGCCCTGTTTTCACTGTTGGTTAAAATCCACTTCTTAATTGAAAAAATAAACACCAAGTTAAGATCTGCATCATTAAGAATACCGACATTGGCTTAAGCATTAGTATTCCATTAGTATCATCAATTCCACATTGTTTTAAAAAGGGCGAGTACACTTCTTTGTACTTGCTCCTTTTTATGTAACCTAGTTGCAGATCTTAAAATAAACTGCCCTTTAAAACAAAAATTTTTGTTTTATTCTTTTTCGTATAGCTTGTTAATTTTAGTAGTTATTTTATTAGCTAAATCGAATCACTATGGTATGAAAGGGATGAGAAACAACACATATTTTTTCTAAAGATACCAATACTAACCATAAATATAATAAAGGAGCATTTCTGTTGCAACGTCCATATAAATTAAAAAAAATACTAAAAAACGTTCAAAATAAAAGCAATGAACAAAAATCTGATAGATATGATCAACTAAATCCATTTTCAACGAAACTGGATGAAAATGAACGTAATCTTAAAGAACAATTAGGAAACAGTCCGGATATTGTATACCGAAGATTCCCGATTCATTTTCAAAATGGTGACTTACGTCAAGTGCTGATCACATTCATCGATGGATTAGTTTTAGAAATGACAGTCCGTGAAAGTGTGTTAAAACCACTTGTAGATGAACCATTCTCTAAAAACGAACAGGAACCTCTAATCCAAATACAAGAGAAGCTTTCAGCGAAAAAAGTTACTGAGGAAAGCGAATTTACTAAAGCTGTTCAGGAAGTCTTAAAAGGAAAATTATTATTACTCATTGAGGGATTTAGTACAGGTTTAATTGTCCATATAGAAGCATTTGAATTTCTCCGTGCCGTTCAGGAACCCGAATCAGAAAAAGCTGTCCGTGGGGCGCGGGATGGTTTCATAGAATCCTCTGCTGTGAACATTTCTCTACTGCGACGCAGAATTTCTCATCCCTCCTTACAGTTTGACACCATAAAAATCGGTAAGATAAGTCAAACCGCAATTGTTATTGCTTATATAAAAGGGCTTGCGGATGAGGAATTAGTTAGTCGTGCTAGGAAACGTCTTGGACAGATAAAAGTAGATGGGATTCATGGTTCAGGAGATATCGAGCAATTTATTGAAGACCATCCTTATTCTATTTTTTCCACTATCGGAAATACGGAAAGACCTGATACAGCAGCTGCTTTGCTATTAGACGGAAGAATACTGATTCTAACGGATGGTGATCCTGTTTGCTTATACATCCCTCTTTTTTTTTCTAGACAACTTGAAAACGATTGAAGATTACAATTCTCGGCCTTATTACAGTTCATTTATTCGGATCATTCGAGTCTTTGCTTTTATAATAAGTACGACCCTTCCAGCTTTGTACATCTCTGCGCTTAACTTTAACAAAGAAATGATTCCATCAGATCTCCTTATTCCTATTATTGAGGAACGGGAGATGGTGCCATTTTCACTTTGGTTAGAAATGTTCTTAATGATTCTAATGTTTGAAGTGGTTCGTGAGGCTGGAGTAAGACTCCCGCAAGCTGTTGGATCGGCATTAAGCATTGTTGGTGCCTTGATTTTGGGACAAGTAGCTGTTACGGCTGGCCTTGTCGGAGCGCCGACTATCGTGGTTATCTCTATTTCATATATATCCGCATTTATCATTACCCCGATAGCAGATATCACAGCTTTACTTCGGATTGCCTTATTAATTTCTAGCACCATGTTTGGAATGTTCGGGTTGATTGTTGCCCTACTTGGTCTAATCACCCATATGGTGTCTTTAACTTCATTAGGAATTCCCTACATGGCACCACTGGCACCAACTTACTTTCGTGATTTTAAGGATACATTCATTCGTTTTCCAACAAAATGGCTCAAGCAGCGACCAACATCAATATCAAACAAACGCTCTACCAAAATTGAGCGCTTTAACATCTATTTTGACTTCGGCATTAGCAAAGATGGCATCCCATTTAGGTTGAACTCTTTTCCATTCTTGAGGAGATCTTTGGTGAATAATTAATCCAAAATCAGTAATATCAGTCTCAAGTTCTTGTAGTTTTGTTAAGGATGATAGCATTAACTTCTCAACTTCTTGAGAAATTTTCTTCTCGACTTTATTCAGGTATGCTTCATTGAACTCTTCTTTTGTCATATTATCAGCAAGTGTTCCCTCGATCTTCGTTTCAATATTTACCTTTAGCTGGTCTCCTTCTAGATGAGGAACAATCTTTGTCTTTGCCTTTTTTACTTCTAGGGAAGCTCGATCGCGGTCACTCATTATAACTGTGATGCTTCCGCCCCTAACTAGATTTAAGAGCCAATTAAGTCCAGCTGATTTGTCACTTTTGGAGTTACTTTGCGCCTGTTTTAAAGGCTATTTTGCACTATGAATAAATATAAAAAGTCCAAATTCTCAACATTAAAATTAAAAAATTGGACCAGGAGCTTGCTTCAGAAACGCACCCGTTTGCGGTAATTTAACTCCCCTTTAACAGTTTTCCGAAAGAATTCCCCTTCTTCGATTCTGTGAAGGGCGAAGCCCAAGAATAAGGAGGGGATGAATTTCGGTTAGGTGATAGCCTAAAAGCTTTGACAGAAGCTATGGAAAGAATACTTCTGGTCACAAAGCTACTGCTTACTAACAGTGGGTGGTGCACCGTTAGAAGTCCTAAAGCAATATATTGAAACGCAAGGGCAGAAAGTAAGTGTGGACAATGTTAAAAGCATACAAATACCGTATCTATCCAAATACAGAACAACGCATATTCTTTACGAAAACCTTTGGATGTGTACGCTTTGTATATAACAAAATGCTTGCTGATAGAATTAGTTCTTATAAGTAATCTCAAGAAAGCATTGATAAGTCTATCAAGTACCCTACCCCTGCACAATACAAAGCTGAATTTCCATTCCTAAAGGAAGTGGATAGCCTTGCTTTAGCTTTTGCTTCTGTTTTGTTGAATTATCAACTAAGTATATCTAACTCAAGTTTCAATTATATAAACCCCTGTTTTCTAAGAGAAAATTTACTGTAACATTTTTTATAGAATTAGCAGATAATGTATAATCTTTTAATTGTTGTGGTTTAACCCTATCATGGAAAAGTATATTTTTTAGACTATATACGTCAATTTCCTTATCAATTCCATTTTGATAAGTGGACCTTATTTCTGCTTCAATCTGTTTTGTTACCAATTCTTCTATTTTTTTTGAGGAAAGGTGTTCTTCCAAATCTGTTAATGTTCCTTTTGCATCAACATGTATGTTGAAATGGAATTTTTCTCCATCCCTAACTACATTTATTTTTACAGAAGGTGACGTTATTCTTACAACACCCTTAATTTTATTATCTTCAATAATATCTACTGGTGTATTTTTAATGTTTTTTTGCGTCCATCTGAGACCAGTAAGCTCTTCATATGACAACCATTCTTTATACTTTCCTTCACTTACAGGAAAAGCACCATTTATTTTTAAGGTGCTTTTAGTTTTTGGTTCTGTAACAGATTCCTTCCAATCTGTTTCGTTAATAGAAATAGAAGGCAGCAAAGCTGTTCCTCCTGGTTCATTATAAATCGAAATAAATTTATGCAAACGCATCGGTTTTATATAAGAATATTGATAATATGTATCTGTTGGCTTATACAAGATCGTGTATAATGGTGGCAGTTGAAAAAAGCCAGTTGAGCTAAGTATTTTTTCAATTGACTCTTTTGTTCCGAACATCCATGGTGTATAACGAAATTCTCCATTTTTCTTTAAGGATTCCTCCACTTTTTTTATACCTTTTTCCAAAACAGACTCTGAATAGATAATTGCTCCTATATGTGACCAGTTCATAGTTTGTTGGGATGTTCGATATAAATCGAAGATAGCATCATTAATAGTACGACCTGAACCAGTGCCTATATATAATGGCACGGGTTGTTCCGATTTGCCACCTTCCGTTTTAGCTACATTGGAAAAATCAAGTAATTGAACATACAATATATATTTTTCATCTTTATAGTCAATTCCTATTGTTGTGACGTAATTCACTTCACCAATTTCGTGTTCATCCCAGCATCCTGTTAAAATCAATAATACGAATGCTATCATCAGCAGGACGATTAATTGTTTCATTTTTTTTCATCTCCCTGACGGTCAGTATCATTTGTGTCAAGGATTCTTGCGCGTTCATTTTGTTGGTCAACAGGATATTTCAGTAAAGATTTAGAGAAATCGTTTTTTACATATGGTGAGACTGGACTTAGATAAGGAATACCAAAAGATTCTAGCTTAGCAAGATAGCCAAGTGTTAAATAGATACTAATAAAAAAACCAAACATTCCTAGAACAGAAGAAAGAAGAATTGAAAAGAGTCGTATGATTGAAACTGTACCATAAAGAACCTGACTACCTAGTGTAAAGGTTGATATAACTGTAATTGCAGTAATAACCAACATAGTTGGAGACGTTAAACCTGCTCTAATTGCTGCATCACCTATGATTAATCCACCTACAACTGCTACAGTTTGCCCCACCGCTTTTGGCAATCTGACACCAGCCTCGCGAAATAATTCGAATAAACTAATCATTAATATTACTTCAACTACTGTATTAAAAGGTATACCTAGTCTAGAAGATGATATTGTTGCAAGTAACGGAAGTGGAATTTGGTCTACATTAAATGCAGATAACGATACCCAAAAAGCTGGTAAAAATAAGGACAACATCAACCCCAAAAGTCTAAGTAAAAGCTCAAAAGAAGCATAGAAATAAGGTGTATGTTCATCCTCTGAAGTATGGAGAATCACTCCTAAATTTGCTGGTGCAACTAAAACATTAGGAACATTATCAATAAAAATAGCAAATCTGCCTCTAACTAGACTACTGACAACACCATCTGGTCGAGAGACAGATCGCATTAATGGAAAAAGAGAGTAATTAGAACCACCAAGGAGTACTAGTAATTGGTTGTCGCTGTTTACAATATCTATATCTATATTTTTTAAACGATGTGTAACTTCCTTAATTACTTTTTTATTTTGTATATCCGTTATGTATACTAATCGAACTTGCGTTTGACTTCTTTTACCAAGGGTAAAAGACTTTGTTACAAAAGAATTCGATTTAAGCCGTTTTCGCACTAAAGCAATGTTTGTACTTAAATCTTCAACAAAAGCGTCTCTTGGACCACTCAAAGATACCTCGGTATGAGATTCCTCTGGTGATCGTTTTGGTGGACTGGATGTATTAAAGAAATATAAAGTTTCAGTAATCAGTATTGCTGTATAGCCATTGAAAACTTTTTCTTGAAGCGTATTATCAACATTTATTTCATGCTTACGCAATGTAATGCGTTCGGAACAATTTATATTATCAACACCTTTTAATCCATCACGGTAATATTTGTTTTGAATGTCTGGAAGTATACTATTTATTAATAATTTATGTTCAATTAACCCATTGCAGTAAATAATAAGTATTTGTTCCTTATTATTATTTCCATATAGGTGTTGTTTCTCAACCGATACATCTGTTGAATGTCGGAAAAGATTCTTAATATACCGTTCATCTATTTGATAATTATCCCTTTTCATTTGTAGACACCCTGTTCGTTGAAGTTTTAATTAAAAAGGCAATAAAAACTGTGATAAAAACACCAAAAAAGATACTTCCAATGTAATAAAATCGTGATAAAAAGGTGAAGAATTCTTCATTTGAAATAGGTAATGTAATGACAATTAGATAGATAACACAAATAAAGGCTTGAATATAAAAACGCTGTTTTTTCTTCTTAATGTCAAAGGGCAATGTAATCATATATAAAATCATGCTTATATGGATAAAAGCACCAGATAACCATTGATAAATGGAAAAAAAATCGAGATGATTGAAATAATTACCTATCCCTAAGATACGCCACTGAAAAAAGGCAGGATATCTCAATTTCCCTGCTTCCTCTACTCCAAAAGTTGAGATACTGTCAAGTAGTGGTCCGACAGTTAGAATGGATAAAAAAATGATGAGAAGTAAAATGTGTAAAAACTTCAGTTCTCTATCGACGCGATGCTGTAAAAATATCAGTAAAATTAATTCAATGGCTGAACCAAATGCAAAAAGTGAACCATGAATCACTTCCTTCCACCCATTCTCCACTAATACAGGCGTAATAAGTGTAAAGTTTTTATCAGGAATGGTACCAATTGCGACAAACAAACCAAAAATAATAACGAATGGAAGTACAACACCTGCACAAATGGCAATTACATTTATCTTACCGTATGAAATATAAATGGATGCGGTTAGAATGAATAAAGATACCACTACTACCGGTGTATTAAACAAAAAAGTTTCATTTATCCATAATACCGTTTCTTTTAAAGTAATAAAACCAGTTATAGTTAAATAAATGAACAATAAAAAAGCAATTACTCGACTAAGCAGTCTGGAATATGTAGATGATATCCATTCAAAAATAGATACTGATTGAAATTTCCTTGTAACATACAATAATAATAAGGAGAACAAAAGGGTTAATATATAACCAATAATTACACTTATCCATGCATCACGACCTGCAGCATTAATTAAGAACGGGATAACAATGACATGATTAGTTAACCCCATACTTAATATAAAAATCGTAAAAAGCTGTGTGATGTTGATTTTTGTCATCAAAAAACTCCCTATAAAATCCATTTATAATATTATATTGGCTAAATTACTTCATACTATTCGCATTATCCGATTTTTAATAAATATTATATAATGATATTTTTTGGAAAGTCACACATTTCAAAAACGAATGTTTTTGAGACATTATTACTATGAATATAAAATAGCTCAAAATCATAAGAAATATTGTCTCTAAAGATTGCTCAAAATCTGCATTTCATATACCACCCTTTGTAATATAATTATATTGAAAAGGTGGTATTTTTTTATGAATAAGTATATTTATGGTTATGCTCGAGTAAGTACTCGTCAACAAGATTTAGCACGTCAATTGGACCTATTAGAGAAATATAATTGTAATGAAATTCTTACAGAAAAAATGACAGGAACAAAATCAAACCGTCCAGAGCTAAATCGTCTAAAAGACAAATTGAGACCAGGAGATATTGTTGTAGTAGAAAGGTAAGCGTAAAATAATCCCCACCTGTGAAGCAGGTGGGGATCGCGTTATTATTTAGGTAAGTTTTTAAAATCTTTACAAACGATTGGAAGTGTTGTTGACCAAGGCAGTACTTTATCCAGGGCATTTTTATCTG
>NZ_JAUSTU010000049.1:0-8713 GCF_030813005.1 Anoxybacillus andreesenii | reverse complement strand
GATAGCTGGCAAGTCTTTTTTTTCTATAAAAATAAAAGTGCAAGGTTATGTACTTTTACTTTGCATAACTCTGTACTTTTATTTTGCACTATACACTGTTGCGGGAAAATTGAACAGACCGATACTAAATTATTTGTAAAACATATTCAGAAAGGACGTAAAGAAGCAACAAATAAAGTAGAAATTTTACAAAAAAGTGTTCATTACTTTGATGTAACAATGTCAAATGATGATATTCAAGTAATGTTTAAGAACTTAGCAGTGTATCTAGAGCATGTATTTGATAAGATTCTTGAAGAAGAATATACAGCTTCAATTAGATAATGTAAAAGTATTTAGTATCACATATAAATAGTAGCAGCTAAACAAAAATAGTCTGAGAAAATGATCAAGAGTTAACATGACAAATAAAGTCGTCCCATCACTTGGGGCGACTTTATTTGTCTTTAATTTTTATGAGGTCGATGATTTCTCTAATATCATCTAGCTCTAAAGCATCAGCGATTCTTTCGATATGGCTAAAGTTTATATTTTGTCTCTTTTGATTAGCTAATTCGCTTAAAGCAGCATGGCGTATATCGGTTAAACGAGATAATTCTCTTAATGAAATTCCTCTTTGATTGGCTAGTTTATGAATTTTTACCTCGACTTTTCTCGCCATATTTCTCCCTACAATCTATCATATTGACTATATTGAAAAAGTTACCATATACTAAAAATATAGGTGGTACGCTATTGCGTACCGAATTAGAGTTACTTTAATAAAAGTAAATAGTTCTCTCATATGGACTTTTTGGGTTCGTGAAGAGTCTGAATTAACAAAGTATTTGCATGGAAAGGGTATAAAAAAATGTATCTATATGGGGATATGGAGGGGTAATAGTGAGATATTTAAAGTTAGCTTTACTAATAGTATTTTTGTTAGTAGGGTGTCAGAATGTTAATTTAAGTTCAAAGAGCGCTAAATTTACGAATTCTAGTGGTGGTAAAAGTGAATCTGTTGTTATGGGAGTATCGGGCGATTCAATAAAGGCGTTTATTAAGCAATCTAAATTATTAGGCTTGCAAGAAGCTAATCCAGATAAATTATTCTTTGTTCATCTTGTAGCACCTGGGTATTCTATTCAATTAGAAGGAAAAAACCCAGATAAGATGACAGGAGCTATGATTGATATTTCCTATGATAGTGAAAATTATGGAATGGGAAGAGGAAATATTGCCGCTCTTTTGGGAGTTTTGCTGAATAAGGAAAGTAGTTTAGAAGCGATTAAGTGGATAACTAATCAGTATGTTGATAGTGAAATAAGCCTCAAGAAAGGAATCACCCCAAAGGAAACTAAGTTTGAAGTTGATAATTTAGTTGTAGACTTCTTCCCACCGACTTCCTTAGATAACCTTTCAGCTACTGTTTTAATGAATGCTAAGGATAAAATCAAAAAGAATGCTGGTTCCTCAAATGGGTCTAATTCAAATACAGAAACGGGAAATATTGTTTCGAATGAGGAAAGTGATACGCAAGAAAATAATGTTGTCTCTGGAAATTCCAATAATATTAATGCTACTGATGACTACGGTGTAACCAAACTTGCTAGAGCTTCTGGGGAGGGGAATAGTGACCTTGTAAGGGAATTATTAAATCAAGGCGCCGACCCAAACATATATAAAGAGATGGGAGAACCACCGTTATTGTGGGCTATCCGTTCTAATAATGATGATATAGTAAAAATTTTATTAGATGCAGGAGCTAATCCGAACGTTAAAACTAGTGAGGGTGTGACTCCTTTAAAGATTGCCCGTGAAAATGGGGATAAGGGAATTTTAAAGTATTTAGAGGAATATGGTGCAAAGGAATAGAAGGTTATTTTAATAAATATATATAGTTCTCTCGGAAACTAATTGGCGAAGCCTTATCTGCGGAGCAGAGAAAAAGTCTAGTAAAAATGGATAGAAAGTAGTGAAAATGTGAAAAACGCTTATGATGATTTAAGAAGTGAAAGAGAAGGATTTGTAATGAGGAATGAAAGTAGCTGTGTGGAGATAACCTGTACTGAAAAGTTTGTGAAGCATTGGGAACAGAGAGGATTTGTAATTATTAAAAAGGGTCTGATTAAATTAATCGATGATAAAGGAAAGTAAGGTGAACCTAACATGGAAGATTGGCAAATTATTAAACGTTATAAAGACGAATATAAGCTGATTCTCTATATTGGGACTGATGACCCGTCAGTACTCGCCTTAGAGAAAACCCTTAATGAGGTTGCCGCTCTTGCGAAGCGTATGGGCTACCCGATAAATATGGGAATAGGTGATATACGAGTAATTAGCCAGAATGAACTTGCTAAAAGGGAGTTCCGATACGAAAAAATAAAGGAATATCTGGACTATGGAGATAAAGATGATATGCTGATAAGGAAATATCCGAAACCAAAAAATTAATTTAAGCCCCTTGGATGATAACTGGTTGCTAGACTTCCAGAAATCACCCAGGGGGCTTTTAACGTATTAATAATGATAGATTAGCAGAGATAAAACTAGAATGGGAAATTACCCTATTTAAAACGCACGAAACCATTTTTGAAACGAGGATAAGGAGTTACGGCAATATCTAAAATTGAAAATGAGCAACCTATATGATCGTGCCTATAAAGATTCCTGTAATCTTCACATGTGTATGGGAAAAAGGAGGGAATTTACGATACTTTAGAGAAATAAAGCATCCAAGAAACTCTTGTGTTCTTTATTACTTTAAAGTTTTAGTTAAAATATAGGCGGATATTAAGAAGTAGAAAGAAATATACATCTGAATATCATTCTCCTTACTAAACTAAATAAATACGACGAAACTCGAAAGATAATGTGAAGGGATGAACTAAATGGGAGAATGAGGAGCCTAGAAAATTCCAGAGTGTTAAGTGAGGGAATAAACTCTTCAGCGAAGCTGAAGCTTCTACTTCTTAATTAATGGGGAAGTCATGCCCTCGTACAGAGGACGCTTCCTTTATATGAAAATCCAAGAGATAACTGACCTTACTCCTCGCTACGCTCGGAGGACTTCGCTTCGCTCCGTCCTAGTTTATAGTTTATATTTACTTGTTTGTTCCCTAATATAAAAGTCTGATGGATACTTTCCCTCTAATCTAAATATAAATCTGCCCACCCAAGCCCTTACTGGCGAAAAGGACGGTTTATCGTCCAAAAATCGCTCTGTAGGGGCTGTTTTATTTTGAAATGTAATAGAAACCCTAATCCGCTCTATTCATGTGAAATATCCGCATTTTAAATCGCCAATCACATTTATTTTTAATTCACGAAAATTCACGGTGTGAATTTGTCCTTCCTTGGTTTATTTATATCGAACGCCCCAGAGGGGAGCTATGGACTTAGGAGGAAGAATATGGACGGATATGATTGCGAGATGAAGCGGATAGAAAGCTACATCAAAATAAAGCGTTATGGAAAGGAGATTAGGAAAAGAGGAAGTTCTCGAAAAACGAAGGCTGAACGGAAAGCGGAAATTAAGGAGATAAAGGGAAACTCTGGATTTTCTGCTTTAGAGAAAATGATTCAAGTGGCTATTTTGGGAAATAACGGAGCGGGGGATAAAGAAAATGGGAAAAGGACGATAAAAACCCCTAAAGCTCGGAACCTTAAAATGAAGGAAATCGAAGTATTTAGCGATTTGATGGATATGAACTTTAAAGTAGGAGATAAGTATGTGACATTGACTTATGGAAAAGAGGAGGTGTCGCTAGATGAAGCAGGTCGGGATTTTGAAAACTGGATTAAGCGTATGCGTGATAGATATTCCGATTTTAAATACTTGGGAGTGCGTTCCTTTCAAAAACGAGGAACGATTCATTTCCATGTTTTGATGGATATACCTGATATACCAGCGGAAGAATTAAGAAACGGTATTTTTCAAAATATATGGGGGCATGGAATAGTCAATGTAAAAATGATTCATTCTCAACAAATTGTTGATAGATATGCCAAGTTAAAAAAATATTTAATTAAAAACTTAAGTGAATTTAAAGCGGATGAACGATCATTCGGCAAACGACTGTATTTGCAAAGTAATAATTTAATAAAGCCAAAGATTATCAGAGGTAACTATTTTGAGATAATGGAATATTTAGGTGATATTGAGGGAGGATTAAAAAAGGTAGACGGTAGGAGGTTTTCTGTTGAGTTTCTCAACTATATTGAGGTTCAGACCTTTAAGATTATGGAGCCTAAAGAAGAAATCGACTTAGCTACAATGTTTTAAAACCTAAAATTGATGGATTAAGAGGGAATTGTGAATATGCCTGTGCTCTTTTATTTAAAAGGACTAATCTATATTCCTTTAAAAACCAAAACCTAAGCCCAAATTAGAATATTGAAATTCATAATACCCTGTAAAAATACCTCAAGTAGAAAATTAGCACAACTTAGGGTTGTAATTATACGTAAAAGCGTAATATGCTTGCCTAGTAAATAATTACCAAATAAAGGTAATTATTTTTTTAAAACGTTACGATAATTAGAATTTTCGTTACGCTAGGAGGAAAAACGGTGAACGTAATAGGGTATATTCGGGTTTCTACACTTGGGCAAGTAAAAGATGGTTATAGCCTTACCTATCAAAAGGATGAAATAAAGTCATTCTGTGAAAAGAAAGGATGGAATTTGCTAGAGTGCTTTATTGATGCTGGAATAAGTGGAGCAAAAATAGATGAAGAAGCCTTAGAGGTAGAAAGAGAAGGCTTTCAAGATATGCTGACGAAAATTTCTACTTCCAAGGTAGATTTCGTAATTGTCTTAAATACTAACCGCCTATGGCGTTCTGATATTGTTAAAGTTTTAGTTCATCGAGAGCTAAAAAGGTATGGAGTAGACGTTAAAAGTATCGAACAGCCTAATTATAGCATTTATAAGAAAGACCCAAACGATTTTCTAGTAAATGGATTAATGGAGTTATTGGACGAGTATCAACGTATGGAAATAGCTATGAAGCTAGGTCGTGGAAGAAATATGAAGGCGAGACAAGGGAAATATGCTGGAGGGAGAGCCGCTTTCGGTTATAGAGCGAAAAAGGGGCAAAAGTTTCTTGAGATAAATCATGAGGAATCGTTGGTTATTAAACGATTATTTGAGCTAAAAGGGAATTTTCCTAAATGGTCTTTATCTGAATTGGCTTCTCAATTAAATGCTGAAGGGTATCACACTCAACAGCGGAAAAAATTTACGAAGATGCAAGTAAAACGAATATTAGACCGTAGGGAATTCTATGAAGGCACGTATTGCTACGGTGATATAAAAACTAAAGGTGTGCACGAACCAATTCTATAAAACTTTACATCAAGAGGAGAGAAAAAAATGGGAGCGAAAGGAAATAAAGAAGGTATAAATCTTGTAATACCCACTGTTGAGGAAACGAAAAGAAGTGATTTAATTAGCTTACTAGCTTATTTAATAAAGAACCAAGCTACTAAGAAACGAGGGGAGAATGAATGAATCAACCGCTTTTGAAAGTTGCTATATATACGAGGGTTTCAACGGAGGAACAGGCTAAAGAAGGATTTTCCTTGGAAGCCCAAGAAGATATTTTGAAGAAATATGCCAAAAATAATGGGTATGAGATATACGGTATTTATTCCGATGAAGGATATTCGGGAAAAAACTATGAACGTCCAGAAATTCAGCGACTATTTAGGGACTTATATGAGGGGAAATTTCAAGCGATTCTTGTAAAAACGGTCGATAGAATTTCAAGACGGCTTAGTGATATTTCAAAATTGCTTGATGATGTTTTATTACCAAATAATTGCCGACTACTAGTAAGTGATAATAATCTAGATAGCTCCACCCTTAATGGAAGTATGTTCATAAACTTCTTAGGAACTTTTGCCCAATATGAACGTGGTATGATTATCGAACGAGTAAAATCTGGTATGGAGAAAAGGGCGGAACAAGGCTATTGGAATGGGGGTATTGTACTAGGTTACGATAATGTAAATAAGCAGCTAGTGATTAATGAAAGCGAATCTTTAATTGTAAAAAGAATATTTGAATTGAGAGCAGAGGGAAAGGGATATAAATATATTGCTAAAACTGTGAATGAAGAAGGATATAGGTCAAAAAAGGGGAAGCTTTTTAGCATCTGTACGATTAAGACGATATTGGAGAACGAAGTCTATATAGGAAAGTGTAGATGGGGTAGAAGAAAGGACTGGAATACTAAAAGGCGGAAAGGAGTTACTAAGGATTATGTTTTAGTCGAGGGAAAGCACGAGGCAATAATTTCCCTCGATTTATGGGCTAAAGCACAAGCGGTTAATAATACCAATCGGGAAAGTGTATCAAAAAATAGGAACTTTCATGGAGATTTTATTCTATCAGGGATTCTACGTTGCCCTGTTTGTGGTGCTGGAACTGTAATGAGTAAGTCGAAAAAAAGGGATGGGAGCGGTTATCATTTATACTATATGTGTCAAGCGTTTGCTAGTAAGGGTTTAAAGGCTTGTAAATCAAATTTAATTGGTAAAGAGAGTATTGAAAGGAAGGTACTTCAAAAGATAAAAGAGCTATTAAGCGATATGGGGATTGTGGAAGAGGTACTTGATAGGATTGAGGAGCAAAAAGTGCTTGAAGAAAGCTCAATAAGGAAATCCCTGTTATTAAATAAGAAAAGCCTTGAAAAGAAAAAGGCTCATTTAGATAAGTTAAATAGTGATTATTTTGCTGAAAAAATTAGGGCGGAAGTTTATAATATGCAAGCCGAATTAATCTTAAAGGATATTGCCGTTTTGGAGGATAGAAGAAGAGAATTTGAAAGGGAGTATGAAGATTTACATTCCGAATCAATTATTACTAAAGAATCGGTTTTCCAAGCCCTTGAAAACTTTGATACTCTTTACGAATCCGCTACTTTCGAGCAAAGGAAGCAGTTAATAAGGGCAATTATAAAAAAGATAGAAGTCGAGCCGAACCGAAAGGATATAAAGTATATCACCTTTTGGTTTGATTATGATGACGCTTTACTACTTAGTAAGACAGGGGGAACCGTATCACAAATAGAGGCCGTCTTTTTACAATAAATTGTAATATGCTCCTTGTTTTTCTGGAAAAAACAAGGATGAAGCCATTCATGCGAAAAGTAATATACGTTATAATATAATTTTAAAAGGGGGTGCTTACAGATGGAGAATCACATACGATTGTCTGGTACTTCTGCCACTCATGCAAAGCCTATTATTGGAAAGGCGATACTTTGCATGGGGCGAAACATTTAATTTATCGCTGAAAAGCTTTTCTAATATTTTGGCTTTGCACCTTATTTTTTCAAAATCAAAATAAGGGGCGGGCAAAAATGAAATATGTTAATGCAAACAAGGTTTTACCTGAGAAGCTAATTATGGAAATTCAAAAGTATGTTCAAGGGGAAATCGTTTATATTCCAAAGCAGGAGACTGAGTATCGGAAATGGGGAACTTCAAGCGGAGGAAGACAGATGCTTGACCGCCGCAATGCCACCATTAGAAATTCTTTTAGGAGTGGAAGCAGTATCTGGCAACTGGCTGAGGAATATTACCTTTCAACCGAAACGATTAAGAAAATAGTTTATTCACATAAAAAGTAGAAGAACAGCGCTGGTGGAAATATTCCATCAGTGCTGTTCTTCTGTACAGGCTCTTTTCTCAAAGATTGAACAAAAAAATATTAGACAATACAGTTGTTTATGCTGTCTATCTGTTGAAACAACGGAGAAAAGTGCTACTCAAACTATGCGTATCGCACGCCTAGTATGAAACGGAATGGCCGGTATTAAGGATATTCCAGAACCACAATCCGTACGAAAACAGCCTTATGTAAAAAACGTTTCTAAGTCATTTTCTCCATTTTAGAAGTTAACTGCACTGTTTAAAATAAGAGAGATAGCAGGAAATTGATTGGAGATAAATGTGATGACAGAAAAATTTATTAAAAATGAACAGTTAAATTTTATAAGAAAACAGGTTGCTTTAATTAAGGACAGCAAACAAAAGAACGTACCCCAAAACGTTTTGGCTTCTGTGATTGACTTAGCCAATGCCAAAATTCTAGACCTCTTTCCAAACACAACTCGGGAACAACAAGAATTGCTCGATCTTTCCAGACTTACAACAGATAATGAATATGAGCAATACATCCGACGTCTTTCGGACTTTTTGCTGCCTTTCCCACAAATCACCGAACAGCAGCTGAAAAAAATGTTTCCGAAGCAAAAAAAATTAAAGCTACCTGATTTAGCAAACATAGACCACAGCCAGCTGACCTATTTGAGTTGGAATGACCTTAGAGCAAATAAAAAGTTTATTGTATATGAACTGGATGGAAAATTAGTTGGCATTGAATGTGAATTTACACCGACTAGTAAAAAAAATCTTTGTTCTTTCTGTAATTGTTTTGGTGAGGTTGCCTATTTCTCCACCGTAACAAAAGCGAAAAAACCAAAAAACCCGGATTATTACAAAGCCATTGGTAATCTTATTTGCGCTGACAGTAGCGAATGTAATAAAAAGATAACTAATGTTGAATATTTAACAACATTTTTTAAAGATTCGCTGGGAATATGAAAACTAAATCTTAGTGCTTATTGTTAAGAGTCATATTTAATGGCGTTCTATTCGGAAACGAAAGTGACGGTGATGAAGTAAGTTCGCAACCGTCACTTTCGTTTCCTTTTTATTTT
>NZ_JAUSTU010000048.1:0-9296 GCF_030813005.1 Anoxybacillus andreesenii | reverse complement strand
TCCGTTATGATTGTGTTTTCGTCGACTTAATCATACACGGTTTATCGTGGCTTTTTCATTTATTTAGCTTGTTGCATTTGATTATACAACTAGCCATTTTCATTACATTTTCATTACATATATTAATCGTTTGATTTTATGAGCCCAAAATAAAAAACGTACCTTTCAGTACGCTTTTTAGCAGAGTTGTTATCGATTTATTAAAAGTCTCTTGCTTATTCCCTTAGAATCCAATTTTTTCAGTGCCTTCTGAACTCCTTTTGTTCTCCAAATAGCAAAACCTATCAAAGCTCCTAACAAATTAAGAATTAAATCATCAATATCAAAACTTCCTCTTCTTGTGACCACTTGTACCAATTCGATAACGAAGAATAGTAGAACCATTGTAACCACAAAACTACTTACTTTGTTAATCTTTTTTATGTAATAGGGTAAGTAAATTCCCATTGGCAAAAACATAAGGAAATTACCAAAGAGATTTTTTATTGGTATATCCATATTCATACTCCCATCAAACAATGCGGTTATATATAAACTGATTGTTTTAAATGGAACAAAATTTGAAGAGCTCCTAATATAGTCTATCAATGATTGATCTGACCAGAAAAAACCTCTTGTCCCTAAGAACAATAGAACCACCAATGCTAATAAATAGATGACGAAACTTATGCTTAATAGAATTTTTATTATTTTTCTCACTTTTCTCCTCCCGCCTTTAAGTTTGACGGGGTGCCCCTGATATAGGTTTCACTTATTGTGATTGTTATTTTAGCATCCAAACTAGCAATTTATGATCGTACTAACCTCCTCCAATAGTAAAAGAAGCGCCAGCCTTGTTCAGCTACCGCCCCCATTTAGTGAAAATTACATTCTCTCTGGAACAAGTCTTAAAAACTGTCGGTAAAGGTAAAAAGCGAGAAATGCGAGGATACCACTTAATCCCATATTTAAGTATGCATACTTATTCAACTCTTCTATGGTTGTTACTTTAACAATTTCCCCCATAAACTTTACATACAACCATCCATCAATCGGTGAATTATAATATCCGAAACCACTTCCAAAAAGGGAAATAGCCCATAAAAATAGACAACCTGCGACTCCTAAACAAAGCCACCCTATTCTATTCATTTCCTTACCTCCTTGTATTCTTAAATATGATTATTCTTTTAGACAAAAGCATAATCCTGCAAATCAAACTCAATTTGAATGAGTAAAAAGGGTGAGCCTTCGTTCGTAAACCCTCGCAGACGTGCTCTGTTTACAAAACTTCACAGCCTTCCTTTTTGGATGAATCAGAAAATTCTTTATTCAAATCTCTATTAATGGTATTCTACAAATGGAAATATTTCCAAAGGGAGGATTTGTTATGACAACCACTACAAATGATAGAACAATTATTAATGAGGTTACAATTAATGCCCCGTTACATTTAGTTTGGTATGCTTGGACAATATCTGAACGAGTTGCAAAATGGTTCGCACCTGATACAGTCGTAGAAGCTGTAGAAGGTGGAGCATATGAACTTTATTTTGTTCCTGGAAATAAAACGGGTATGAATACAAAAGGTTGCAAGATTATTAAACTTGTTGAGGAAAAAGAATTACAATTCACTTGGAAAGGCCCAGATCAATTTGAATCTATAATGAATAGTGAAAATGAGCTAACTACTGTAAATGTTAGTTTTGAACCAGTTGATACCAAATCTACAAAAGTCATTGTTGAACATAAAGGATTTAAAGAAGATGTTAATTGGAAAGAAGCATTTGAATGGCATCAAATGGCATGGTCAGGGGTTCTAAGTAGCTTAAAGTCTGCTCTTGAAAATGGTGAAGGCAGTTTATGCTGCCAACCTTTAAGATAATATAAATTGCACAAAACCATCTATTGTTTCGAATATAATAGATGGTCTTTATTATTTCGGCTATTACTTTTCAAAAATCCCAGTTTAATTGAACCTCTTCGTTTGTTGAATAACACTGCTTGGATAATGCACCCTTTATTTTCCTTACTTTATTTACCTACTAGAACAAAGACATTTCCGTCTGGTGCCTGCATGACAGCCACATGACCACCTAAAGAATTAGGGAAAGGAGTACGAATCCACTGAACTTCAGAATTAGATTTCAATGTTTCATAAGTCTGCCGAACATCTTCACAAACAATCTCCGTTTCGGCAAAATCTAAATTAGGGTTATTCTTTAATACTAACTCTGAATTCCCGTCAGGAAACTTCATACCAATAAGTTTCCACTGTTTTTCTTCGTCTTGAAATACTTCCCATGCTTTTGTTAAACCTAACATTTGATAGAAATCCACCGATTTTTCAAGGTCTTCTGTATAAATTGCAATACACTCTATTCTTTTCCACATCAACCATACTCCCCCTCATAAATAAGAACATACATTCCCTTAAATAATAACCCAAATCCAACCAAATTGATACATAAACATTCCGATGAAGGTGGACAATTGCGGTGGGATTTATAACCCGAAGTGCAAATTCGGTAGATATGTAATATTCTACTATTATTTAAAGACCATAAAAAAGGCAAGTATAGAAAATCGTCTACGCTTGCCTTCTCAGTTAAACTCTATTGTTAGTTTGTCTATATTAATGATGGCCCTAATTTGTTGCAAAAAGTCGAGTCCAATAATCCCATCTAAATCTGTTGAAATAATCGTGCTGCCTGACCCTGTGTCAACCAAGACACGCTTAAGCTGTAATGACTTTCCTTTAAAAGTTATTTCCATATCTGTAATTAGTAGTCCGTCATCAATGATTAGCTTTTTCACTATCGCCTCACACCTACCCATTTTTTTTCAATAATATGGGGGTCCTTCCGATTGGTATGAAGCACATAGAGTTCACGGGTAGGATTACCCCGATGAAGTTCTTGATAAGCTTTCATGGCATCTGTGGAATTAGAAAATTTCTTTAGAGGAGCAACTTCTTCTAAAATCCGTTCACTTTCCTCATTTGTATAAGCTTGTACAGCTTCAATCAAAACCCACTGCTCAGGAAAAGCTTGACGAACCTCTTCCCACTTCATTCTAAGTCACCTCCAAAAGTATTTATATTTATTTTATCACGTAGGACATAATTGTTAATAGTATTGCTAATATCCCTTTTCAACAGTTATCTATTTACTTTAAAAGTTCATATCATACATTCGTGTCTAAATGACCTTTATAATAAAATCTGCTGACTCAGGTAGCTTGTTAAAAATACTTTCCCTTTTGTTATTTTAGAAGATTCAACAGCATCGATAGCCTTTTTTACATCCGATAAGTCATACTGAGAATCTACCGTCATCAAACGTAGTTTTTTGTCAGCTACTAGCCTTATTACATGATGAAAAGTTTCTTGCCATTTATCTGCCGAAACATTTTTATTCCAATTCCGTAAATGAAATAGATTCGCTTTCACTTTGGCTTTATTTACAATATCGGCCCAGTTTACTTGTACCCCCGATAAAAGACCAATCGTTATAAAGTTCCCATTAGAGTGAACACAAAAAGCCAGGTCAGTTCCACATGAACCCCCAATGGAATCAATAGCAGCGTCTGCCCCCTTTCCATTTGTTAATTCCATAACTGTTTCATGAAGCGGAAATTTAGAAGTATCTATTACATGGGAAGAGCCAAGATGAAGTAAATCTTCTGTATATTTATTATTTCTCGTTACTGCAATCAATCGAAAACCGATAATCTTAGCTAATTGAGCAAAAATATGTCCAATAGCAGATCCGCAAGCATTAACCAATACAACATCATTCGGTCTTAATTTTAATACTTCTGTACAAACCACCCATGCGGTAATTGGATTTATGTACATCTGTGCTGCCGTAAAATCATCAATAGTATCAGGTATGCACACGGCATATTCTACTGATGTTTTTACAAATTCTTGCCACGTGCCTTCCCCACGCAAGGGTAATACACGTTTACCAATAAGATTTTTAGATACTGAAGGACCTATTTCTGCTACTATACCTACTCCTTCATAACCTGGAATATTAGGTAAAGATATTCTGTGCGAATAAGATCCTCTAATTGGTATTAAGTCAGAGGGATTTATTGGGCGGGCAAGCATACGGACAAGAATTTCATTATCTTTTGGTGGCTCAATAGCTTTATATTCAACTTTTAGCACATCTTTAGGACTTCCGAATTCGTAGAATTTAATACTTTTTGCATCCAAGGCCATTAGTCTCCTTAATCAAAACAGTTTATGGTTTTATGCTGTTATTACGGGGTGTGCCGTCTTAACAAACGATAAAATCGTTAACCATTCCTTCCTCACACCTCAGGGAAGCATACAGTTATAACAATATTACCAAGATCACTGTAGGTATTACCCTCTGCGCATTATTTTTCTTTTAACATCGAGTACTTTCGATAAGCTTTATAGAAACTGGTACCAAAGAAAACAACCATAAGGACGGGAAGCAACTTCAAAAAGGCAAATGGAGTTTCAAATAAAAATGCCTTCCAAAATAATGAACCTTTCATACCCCAAAGACCTTCATGATATAATCCCGAATCCTTGTAAGGCATGTAAGAAGCAGCCAAACACAGCATACCCAACCAAAATGAATAACCCATCAACCTTTTATAATAATTACTCTTTGATTGGCGGTCCGAGAAGATTTCATTTTGAGCATCATCTTCTTTTTGCCAATATCGAATTCCACCAAGCCAGGAGCCATTTATATAACTCCAACCGAAATCCTCATATATCCCCTTGTAATCTTTGAACTTTTTCTTTGAAAAATAATCTTGATAATCTAGTCGGATCACATGTCTCTTGTCTGTTTTTTCGAAAGTGTATATTCCTAATCCACTAATATTTGTACAACGATAGCCTTTTTGTAATTGCTCGTTCAGCCATTGCTCCTCTTTTTCAATATCAAAAAATATCTTAAACTTCTTCATTTGATTCACTTCCTTCGTACAAGGATAAAATATGCAATAACCGGTTTTGTTCCATTTTCAAAATGGCCCTTCCTTCCGCAGTTATCATATAGACTTTTCTCCGACCCGACTCTCCAACAGGTTCAATCCAACCATGCTTGTTCAAGTTTTCAATCGCACCGTATAATGTACCAGCTGCTAAAATAACAGTGCCATTACTTATCTTTTCAATCTTCTGCATTACGGCATAGCCGTGGAGTGGCTCACGCAGAGCTAATAAAATATAGTGCATGGTTTCCGATAACGGTAATAATTTATGCTTCATATCCTCACCCTCTATTCAGTTCGACTATATAGTTCAACTTAATAATAAAATAATACAGTTCAACTGAATAGTCAACAACATTTTCAAAATTTGTCAAAGCTCCATAAGTCTCTATAAAAATCTTAAATTGCAATATTAAATGCCAGCAACAACAGGGTTTTACCCTCTCACCCCTTACACAAGCTTTCACATTTTTGTTTAACTCTACGGAGCGTTTGTTGCTACTAATTATATAGACCTCTAAAATGTAAATAGAGCAGGAGGCGAAATTGATGAATAATCGCAAAGTTGGAGAGTTAATTTATCATTTGCGGAAGGAAAAAGGACTAACACAGAAACAATTAGCTGATCAAATGAATATTTCTGATCGAACAATCTCCAAGTGGGAACGTGGATATGGCTGTCCAGATGTTACGCTATTGCCAAGCTTATCTACCTTACTCGGAGTCAATATAGAAAATATTTTAGATGGTGAATTATCGTCGAATGAATTTGTAGGAGGAAATATGAAAAAGTCGAATTATTTTGTCTGCCCATCATGTAATAACATAGGATTAGCAACTGGGGATATAACCGTATCTTGCTGTGGGAGAAAGTTAGAACTATTAGAACCGAAGAAAGCAACAGATGAAGAAAAACTATCAATCACAGAAATCGATAATGAGTGGTTTATTTCTAGCGATCACCCGATGACAAAAGAACATTATATCTCATTTATTGCTTTTGCCACTAGTGATCAAGTTCAGATTATTAAACAGTACCCTGAGTGGAGTCTACAAACACGTATCCCGAAACGTAAACATGGCAAATTGTTATGGTTTGATACTCAAGCTGGTTTATTTTATCAGCTTATATAAATAATTATTAGATACCTAAGTATACATGTCTTATGACTTTAATGTTAATAATCAATAATCTCGATTCAAAAGCAGGTGATTTTTTTGTAAGGCTGTTTTCGCACGGATTGTGGTTCTGGAATGTCCTTAATACTGGCCATTCCGTTTCATACTAGGCGTGCGATACGCATAGATTGAGTAGCACTTTTCTCCGTTGTTTCTAGATATAGTCTGCATCAAATATCGTTTTATCTAATTATTTTTTGTTCAAAAGCAACAATGTTTGAGAAAAGAGCCTTTTGTAATGAAAAATAATAGGAGCTATATGAAATGAGTACAACATTAAATGAAACGAAATCATTCGTAAAACCGATGATTACTTTTCTCATACCTGTCATTTTTGCGAGTGTTTTGCAATCATTGGGGCAAGTTTTTGGAATTATTATTGTCGGACAAACACTTGGAGTAGATTCTTTGGCAGCTATTTCTGCCTTCTTTCCCCTTTTCTTTTTCCTAATATCCTTTGCTATCGGAATTGGATCTGGAAGCTCGATTTTAGTTGGGCAAACCTATGGTGGTGGAGATATTCCAAAAATGAAGGAAGTTGTTGGGGTAACGCTATTCTTTACGATTATTATTTCCATTGCTGTTGCCCTAATCGGCGGGCTCTTAACAAAAGATATTCTAAAATGGATGGGAACACCTGAGAATATTCTGACGGAAAGTGCTGAGTATGCACGTATTTTATTTGTCACATTACCCATTACCTTCTTATATATGTGCTATACAACCTTTATGAGAGGTGTTGGCGATTCAAAGACACCTTTTTATTTTTTAGTGATCAGTGTTGTCCTAAATATTGCCTTGCTTCCAATTCTTATTTTCGGTTGGTTGGGTTTACCGGAATTCGGATTAAATGGTGCCGCTTATGCTGCGGTATTATCCAATTTCATTACATTTATGATTCTATTAATCTATTTACACAAAAAAAATCATGTACTCAAATTAGACTCTGTTATTTTGAAGCATTTTCACTTGAAAGGTTCCGTATTAAAAGCCTTGCTGAAATTAGCCATTCCTACAAGCATTAGTATGGTTTCCATAGCATTGTCAGAAGTCGCAGTCATCACTTTTGTAAATGAATATGGCTCCAATGCAACTGCTGCATACGGAATCGTGAATCAAATAGCAAGCTATGTTCAAATACCCGCGATGAGCATTTCCATTGCCATTTCAGTATTTGTTGCACAAGCCGTAGGTTCTGAGAATATTGCCAATATCAAACACATCACTAAAATAGGAATCCTACTAAACTATCTTCTTGGTGGTATTCTCATTCTTATTCTTTACCTTATTCCAATTCCTATTTTGGGAATCTTTTTGGATAACCCGGATACCATTCATATTGCCAAGGGGCTCATTATCATTTCATTCTGGGGCTATGTGATTTTGGGTCACACGCAGGCAATCTCAGCAACAATGAGAGCAACAGGTACTGTTTTTTGGCCAACTATTTTTACGATTACAAGTATTTTGCTAATCGAAGTTCCGATAGCATACTTCTTGTCGCATTACACAGCACTTGGAATAAATGGAATATGGCTCGCCTACCCAATTGCGTTCATCGTCAACTTCTTGTCTCAAACGACCTATCACCAATTTTTCTGGAAAAGGAAATCTTTAAAAATAATGGTTCAGTGAACATACTAAAAAGGAAGCTATTTTACGAGTAGCTTCCTATTTTCTTCACTATCTTTTACTGAAGAAAATAGGATTGCCGTGACAATCGAAGTTTAGCAATAGCCCCATTTACTGAAAGAGGCATTTAGTTTCTCTCATTTTTTTCTACCATTCGTTCTAACTGATAAGCTATAAAAACAAGGGATGCAGCAATAACACCAATCATTATTCCTTCTGTTAATGCCCCAATTAGTCCACCAATTAAAACAAAGGTTGTAATTTTTAATTTCATCATTACTTCCAATCACCCCTTTATTTTAAAATCCTAATCAATCCTGCTACTAACTCTCGTTTATTTGATTCTTAACATTTTCAAGTTGTTCGTTAAACACTTCTACATTCCAATTCCTCTCTTTTGCTAATTCAACTGCTTTAATAGCGTATTTAACTGCCTTCTGTTGATCTACTTTCAAAGCAATTTCAGAAAGATATGAATAAATTGTTGCACTTTCCTCATATAATAGGGCTTCTTCATAGGCTGTTAGGGCTTCTGCGAATCGTTCCTGCTTTATATAGATAGAAGCCAAAGCATATAAAAGAGAGGTAGCTTCATTGAAATATTTACCTTTTGTATTCATGAAATCTCGTATCAATTTTTCTGCTTCATTCTCTCCAATGGTGTCAATCTTGGACAAAATTTCTGTAATTTGCTCTGTCTTAACTTCGAATAATAGGTGGTAATTTGCTAAATCATAACCAGTAAGAAGATTAAAGGCATCTGAAAAATTATCCATCTCTTTTGTTTTTCTTAATATCTCAGTAATAATGGACTCCCCGTTTTTACTAAATAGATTTTCTAGAGCAAAATGAGATAATAAATAGAAACCTCGACTTGAATTCTCCTGCGGAATATCCATTAAAGGTCGGATTTCAGCTCTCGTATCATCTCTAAAGAACGGAAGAGGTTTGATTCGAGATGCAAATGCATCTGCGATTCCTTCATGATACCAAGTTGGTATACTATAAAACTCCATATCAAGCTTTCCTAAATGCTCTCCCGTAAAGTAATGAGCAACCTCATGACTGCAAATATTAATTAATAGGTCCTCCTCAAAATTACTATCAATAAATATTAAATGATGTTCAGGTAAATAACTTCCATCCGCTTCTATTAGACCAGGGTGGGGTTGATCAAGGGCTTTCCCTTATTTTTTGTTACCCATTTCATATTCGACTTTAAATCCTTTATTTCTTAAAAAATTGGCTACCAATAAGGATTCTTTTTGAGTGCCTAGTGGAACGATGTAATAATCGATATTAGGATTCTCTCTTAATTCATTCTTAGATATACGGATAGCTGTATAAGACTTTCTTTTGCAGAAAAACCTTATATTAAGTGATACTATCGGTTAATTTTGAAAGAATAAAAGAACCAAGCAAAACGGGGCTGTCCAAAAAGTCAGAGTAACTGACTTTTTGGTGCCCCTTTCTTATTTCTACTATTTTTAGAAAAGTGCACAAAAAAATCGTCCAATTTA
>NZ_JAUSTU010000047.1:0-10576 GCF_030813005.1 Anoxybacillus andreesenii | reverse complement strand
GACTCCAAAAAGGACAAAAGGAAACGAAAAACAATGTAATTTTAAGAAAAAGCTAGATTAAGAGTGATATTGTCCAAAATTCGGGGGTTAATCCGAAAGGAATTAAGGAGCTACTTTTTGTATCATTTATGGAAAGAGTACATGGAAAAGCATGTTCTACCAATAGTTCACCAAGGTGATTATTATAAAATCACTGAGGCGGAAAAAATCATTGAAAATAGTCATTTCTCAAAAAAGAAAAAGAATGATCTTCGTGCATTCCTCGTTCAAATCTCCAAAGGAAGTATAGATACTCCGAAGAAACATATGTCTCCACCTACCTATCGAAAATACCTTCAGGATCTTGCTAGTATCGGAGTAAGCCCTATCCTCATTCCCAAAAACCGCACTGATTTCCCCAATTGTTTGAAAAATCCATTCAAAATCTAAAAATATGTGAAAATAACATTGAAGGTGTCTAAAATGTTTTGTTACAAACGCAATAGACACCTTCTTTATGAAAAAAATACCACAAAAAGACGAGAGCATTTTACAACTCTCGTCCGTTTTCTGGTTTGTACCTAGTCATAGCATCAAGGAGTGTTTGTGCGATGATGTCTTGAGTTTTAAGGTGAGGGTAATATTCTTCACAAAATTTACTGAAGTCCTCGTAAATAGAAGTGTTCATCCTGATACTTTTATTTGAGAACTCTGCATTCTTGCTGTAAATGCGTTTATCAAGCAGTAAATTACCCGACTCTTCAAATTGTTGAATTACCTTTTTAAGAGTGTCAATATGGCTCTTGATGAATGTTATATCATCATTCTGATTGGTATGGGTACTTGTAACTCGTTCCTCTTCAGAACGAACAAACGGATAGTATCGCTTGTCTGCTTGATGGTACAAGTAATCTCCCTCCCTCATGAGCTTACTGAACGATCCAGATGGGATTCCGAGACGTTCGCAAATTTCCGAGAGACTATGCTCTTTTAACATCTTATTGACTTCCTGAACTCTTTTTGCTGGTGGCATTGTAATGATTGTGTCTTTATCCATATACACAACCCCTTTCTTATAATGAAGTTAATATATTATAGACTCAAATTTTTTTGCTATAACTGTATCTCATTTGCTTTTTAACTCTTTTACGGTTAGGTTCATCACCACAAAAGATTGACTTTAGTTACAGTTGAGTTATATACTGTATTTAACAAATAATAGTTAAATATTAGATTTAACATTAAAGGAGGTGTAAGATGCAACTTGGTGAGATAGCCCAAATAAAAACGGGACTGGTATTAAGTAGGAAGAAGGCAGAATTTGAATATGATGAAAAGGCAAGATACAAACTTTTGTCGCTCAAAAATATAGGTGAAGATGGGGTAATTGTTAACGAATCATTTGATGAATTTATCAGTAATGATGACTTGGATGACCATTATTTTACTGTAGCAGGCGATGTACTGATGCGATTAAGCCAACCTTATACAGCAGTGTATATAGATAAAAACCATACTGGTTTATTGGTTCCGTCATACTTTGCTATCATAAAAGTGAATGAAGCAAAGGTTTTACCACAGTATGTTGCATGGTACCTTAATTCATTGAATGTAAAGAAGGAATTGGAGCGATCTCAAGCAGGTAGTAGGATTCCAAGCACTAATCAACATGCAATAAGAAATATTCCTATTATGTTAGCATCCATTTCAAAACAACAAATTTTGATAGAGCTTTTCCAGCTTCACCAAAGGGAAAAAATACTTTACAAGAAATTAGTAGAAGAAAAAGAGCTTCTCTTTCAAGGAGTAACTCAGCAAATATTAGGAGGATAAAAGAATGATCGAACTAACATCGCAAGAAAAAATCAATAGTGTGTTGTGGCAAGCAGCAGACACATTCAGAGGGAAAATTGACTCATCTACATACAAGGATTATATCCTTACCATGTTGTTCATCAAGTATTTAAGTGATTCTTATAAAGAGAAAGTAGAAGAATATTCAAAGCGTTACAATGGGGATGATCAGCGTATACAAAGAGCTTTATCAAGAGAAAGATTTGTATTAGATGAAACATCAACATTTGACCATTTGTATAGTAAAAGAAACGACCCTGAAATTGGAGAAATCATTAACAAGGCTTTGGAACGAGTTGAAAATGAGAATACAGGAAAACTTCGAGGAGTATTCCGAAATATTGATTTTAACAGTGAAGCAATTTTAGGAAAAGCAAAAGAGCGGAATGCAATGCTTCGTTCTTTATTGGAGGATTTTAACCAACTGTCTTTGAGACCATCCCAATTAGGAAATGAAGATATAGTAGGAAATGCTTATCAATATATGATTGGTTTATTTGCTTCGGATGCAGGCAAAAAAGGTGGAGAGTTCTATACTCCGGCAGAAGTATCAGAGTTATTGGCAAGTTTAGTAAAACCTCAAGAAAATGACCGAATTTATGACCCAACATGTGGTTCAGGTTCCTTATTATTAAAGGTTGCCAAACAAGTTCCAAGTAAAAAAGTAGCTATTTACGGACAAGAGCGTAATGGTGCTACCCACTCATTGGCACTCATGAATATGTACTTACATGGAATCGATGATGCGAAAATTGAATGGGGTGATACATTAGCTAACCCACTTCATTTAGATGACGGTAAGTTAATGAAGTTTCAGGTCATTGTCGCAAATCCTCCTTTTTCACTGGATAAGTGGGCGATGGGTTTTGCTGGTGAAGGAAATGATAAGAAATTTAAAATGGAACCAGGGCTTGATCCATTTAGAAGATTTGATTGGGGAGTTCCTCCAAGTTCAAAAGGAGACTATGCGTTTGTGCAACATATGCTTTATTCACTAGCTGAAAGTGGAAGAATGGCAACCATTTTACCTCATGGTGTTCTTTTTAGAGGAGCAAGCGAAGGCAAAATTCGCCAACAAATCATTGATATGAACCTGTTAGATGCTGTTATTGGATTACCTGAAAACTTATTCTATGGAGTAGGAATACCAGTTTGTATTATGGTTTTCAAGAAAGATCGAAAGCTAAAAGATGTTTTATTTATTGATGCTTCTGGAGAGGAACATTTTCAAAAAGGGAAAAATCAAAACAAATTAAGAGAGCAGGACATTGAAAAAATAGTGGATACTTATGAAAGACGTGAAATCATTAATAAATATTCCTATGTCGCTACAATAGATGAAATTAAGGAAAACGATTATAACTTGAATATTCCACGTTATGTCGATACTTTTGAAGAAGAAAAACCAGTGGATATGGTAAGTGTTAAGGAAAACATTGTTAATATTAAGAGAGAGCTTCAAGGAATAGAAGAGCAGATGGAAGAGTATCTGAAAGAGCTTGGATTGTAGGTGATTTTGTTGAGTGATAAGGTAGAAATGAAAAAAACAAATATTGGATTAATTCCTATAGATTGGGAAGTTAAGAAAATTGAAGATATTAGTAAGAATGTTTTTGCAGGAGCTACTCCTAGTACAAGAAATAGTGAATATTGGAATGGAGATATTCCTTGGATGAGTTCAGGAGAAATAAATAAGAAATTTATATGGAGTACAGAAAAAAAGATAACAAAGGAAGGATTCAATTCTTCAAGTACAAAAATGGTTCCTAAAGACTCTGTATTGGTTGCCCTAGCGGGTCAAGGTAAGACACGAGGTACTGTTGCTATGAATAAAATAGAATTATGTACTAATCAATCCTTAGCGTCAATTGTTCCTGATGACACAATAGAACCAAAGTTCCTCTACTATAATTTAGATAGTAGATATGATGAACTAAGGAAGATGTCTACAGGTGATGGAGGTAGGGGAGGACTTAATTTAAAAATAATTAATTACATATCTATAGGTATACCGCCTCTTGGGGAGCAAAAGAAAATTGCTAATATTCTTTCTACTTGGGACCAGGCAATTGTGCTAAAGGAAAAGCTAATTGAGCAGAAAAAAGAGCAGAAAAAAGGTATAATGCAGAAAATCTTGACAGGTGCAGTGAGGTTGCCTGGGTTTGACGGAGAGTGGAAAAACGTGAAACTTGGAAAACTAATAAAAGAAGTAAACAATAAAAGTACGGAAAATAATCAATTTCAAGTGTTATCTGTTACAAAGAATGGTATTGTTGCACAAAGTGAACATTTTAATAAGCAAGTAGCAAGTGATAATAACATTGGGTATAAGATTATTAGAAAAAACAACTTAGTGTTCAGTACGATGAATTTATGGATGGGAAGTTTAGACGTACTGACCAATTTTGAAATAGGTATAGTTTCTCCCGCATATAAGGTTTTCGAGTTCAATCGGAATAGGTTAAACCCGACTTTTGGTAAATACTTCATGAAAGCTGAACACATGATTTGGATTTATAATGTTAATTCTGAGCAAGGTGCTAGTATTGTCAGAAGAAACCTTGATTTGAAAGGATTATTAAATACAAATATAAAGGTCCCATCAATTGAAGAACAGATGGAAATTGCAAATTTATTATCCTGTGTGGATAAAGAGATTGATTTGCTAGAGGAGGAGACTGTAGAGATAAAAAAACAAAAGAAAGGCCTTATGAAATTATTATTAACAGGAAAGATTCGAGTGAAAGTATAAATTTCACTCATTTTTCCATTTCGAAAATGGAGGTGTGAACATGTCTAATGAGAAGAGTTACGATGAAAGGTATATAAGCCAAGTCCCTGCAATTGAAGTGTTAAGGAAATTAGGTTATCAATACTTATCACCAGATAGAGCCACCCAATTCCGTGGGAATCTTCACGATGTATTGTTAAGAACCATCTTAGAGGACAAACTCAAAGAACTAAATTCTTACGAATACAGAGGCGAAATTCGTAAGTTTAGTGATACTAACATTCAACAAGCGATACGAGATATAAATGAGCCATTAACTAATGGATTGGTGAAAACAAATGAAGTTATCTATGAAACCATCATGAACGGACGGAGTTATACAGAGTTTTTGCCGGATGGATCAAAAAAGTCGTTCACTATACAGTATATTGACTGGAAAAATATCGAGAATAATGTTTTCCATGTAGTAGAGGAGTTTGAAGTAGAACGGATGGATGGTCGTGGAACAGTTCGGCCTGATATTGTCTTATTTGTGAATGGAATACCATTTGCTATTATCGAGTGTAAAAAGGCATCTATTTCAATGAACCAAGGTATCAGCCAGATGATTCGCAATCAAGGTAAAGATTATGCTCCACACTTGTTTAAGTTTGTTCAATTGGTTATGGCTACAAATAAAAATGAAACACAATACGCCACTTGTAATACACCTAAGAAGTTTTGGTCTGTATGGCAGGAAGAGCAAGAAGAATGGCAAAGGTTATGTTTAAAACAAACACTGGAGGGCAGATTACCAACAACACAGGATAAAAACATCATATCTTTGTTCCATCCTGAGAGGTTACTAGAGATTACTCAATTCTTTACACTATTTGATAAAGATGTGAAAAAAGTAGCACGTTACCAACAATACTTTGCTATCAAAGAAATTATTAAAACTATTGAACAACGGGATGAAAACGGAAATCGTCAAAGTGGTGTTATTTGGCATACTCAAGGTTCCGGTAAATCTCTTACGATGGTGATGTTGGCCAGATATATTTTGTCGGAGCTGCATGAATACAATCCGAAGGTGGTTGTCGTAACCGATAGGGTGGAGCTAGACAAGCAAATCCATAAAACATTCCGTCATACAAGGTTAAAGGCAAGCAGGGCTACTACAGGTGGTCATTTAGTCGATCTTATTAATGACAATAACGCCGATATTGTTACAACATTAGTTCATAAGTTCGATTCGGCATCTAGTAAGCAAAAACCTATTGAATCCAGGGATGTTTTTGTACTCGTTGACGAGTCGCATCGAACTCAGTATGGAGAGCTAAATATTAAAATGAAGAAAGTTTTCCCGAATGCTTGTTATCTGGGCTTTACAGGGACCCCACTGATGAAGAAAGAAAAAAGCACAATGATAAGGTTTGGGAAACTCATTCATAAATATACAATAGCTGATGGGGTTCGAGACAGGGCAATTGTACCACTTTTATATGAAGGGAAAATGGTTGAGCAGTCAGTGAACCAAAAGGCAATTGACCTTCGTCTTGATATGATAACAAGAAATCTGAATGACAAGCAAAAAGAAGAAGTGAAACAAAGATGGAGCAAGTATGAAAAACTAGCATCTTCAGAGCAGAGGATTTATTTAATTGCGGAAGATGTTAATAAACACTTTTTGGAGAACTACAAGACCCAAGGTAGCCAGTTTAAAGCGATGTTGGCTACCAATAGTAAAATTGAAGCCATTCGCTATATAGAGGCATTTGAAGAGTTTGGGGACTTGAATTGTGCTGTTGTTATCTCTCCACCTGATCAACGAGAAGGCCATGAAGTAGTTGACGAGGAATCAAAAGATAAAATTCAACGTTTTTGGAAACGGATGATGAACCGTTACTTAACACCTGAGAAGTACGAGGATGCTATTAAAGACGAATTTGTAAACGGTGATGAAATAGACTTATTAATCGTTGTTGATAAATTGCTTACGGGTTTCGATGCTCCTCGTGCAACCGTGTTATACGTTGACAAACCAATGAAGGAACACACTTTGTTACAGGCAATTGCACGTGTAAATCGACTTTATGAAGGAAAAGATTATGGGCTAATCATTGATTACCGTGGGTTGTTGGATAAATTGGATCAAGCTATGCAGATGTACTCTGGTGCGGGCTTGGAAAACTTTGATCCAGAAGATTTAAAAGGTGCCATTTATGATGTAATTAGTATAATTGGTTCATTACGACAATACTATTCCGACTTACTCCAAATCTTTGCACCAATTAAAAACAAAAATGACAGAGAAGAGTATGAAGTGTGGTTGGAGGATGAAGAACGTAGAGAAGGCTTTTACAACGTATTAAGTAATTATGGACGAAACCTTGGAATTGCATTAGAGTCTGAAAAAATCTATAATGCCTTGCCTCCAGAAGAACTACAAAAGTACAAAAAGGATTTTAAGTTTTTCCAAGACTTACGTAAGAGTGTAAAGCTACGATATTCAGATACGATTGACCATAAAGAGTATGAGGCAAAAATGCAGAAGTTAATGGACAATTATATTTCTGCTGAGGAAGTCATTCGTATAACCAATCCAGTGGACATTTTAAATGCAAAGGCTTTTGAAGAGGAAATAGAACGTCTTGGTTCTAAAAGAGCAAAAGCAGATGCCATCCGTACTCGCTTAACAAAGAGTGTTCATGCAAAATGGGATGAAAACCCATCCTATTACAAAAAGTTTTCTGAACGGATTCAAGAGGCAATTCAAGAATATCGAGACAAACGGATTTCTGAAGCTGAGTATTTGAACCGTATGAAGGACATTATGAAGGACTACCAGAGTGGTCAATCAACTGAACAGTATCCTAAAGTGATTAAAGAAAATCGAAATGCACAAGCCTTTTATGGCGTTACAAAGGATATTCTGGGTGAAACAAAAGAAACATCCATAAGCTATGACACAAATACGTTGGGTGATTTGGCAAAGAAGATGGATGAAATCATAAAGGAACATCAAAAAGTCGATTGGCATGATAATTTAGAGATTCACAATCGAATTGCTCAAGAATTGGATGATCTTCTTTTTGATTATAAAGAAAAGTACAGTTTGGATATTGATTTTGATACAATTGATAAAATCATTGAGCAAATCAAAACGGTTGCTCTGAGACGTTACTAAGGCAGGGAGCAGCATGGAAAAACATCAAATTGAGTACGCTAATAATGTCATAGATTTCATTATAAAACGTAAAAAAGTCAAAAATGTAAATCTCAATGTCAAACCTGATATGACGATTGAGGTTACTGCAAATGACAGAGTTCCGTTAGATTTTATTTCTGATTTTGTAAAATCAAAAGGTTCCTGGATTATCAAAAACATTGGGCGTTTTAACGACGTACAACCCTTAAAGCAAAGTGAAAGGGAATATGTAAGTGGAGAAACCTTTAGATATCTAGGAAAGCAATATCGTTTGCGTGTACAGAAGACAACCGAAGAAGAAATGGTCAAATACTTTCGGGGGTTTATTTATTTACACGTTAAAGATACAGATAATCTAAGTAGAAAAGAGAAACTGATGAATGAATGGTATCGTGAGAAAGCTCAGATGGTATTCAATGAATCCCTTGAAAAAATGTTTCCTCTGGTGCAAAAGTACGGAATTCAGAAGCCAGATGTTGATGTACGGTTAATGAAAGCACGTTGGGGTTCAGCTATAATAGAAAAAAACACAATATTACTGAATACTGAACTTATAAAGGCACCAAAATACTGCATCGACTACGTGGTGCTTCACGAACTCATTCATTTCAAACACAATGATCATAGCGATAACTTTTATCAAATGCTTTACTCTTTAATTCCTGATTGGGAAAAGAGGAAAGCAATTTTAGATGAAGAAATAGTGAGAGAATTATGATGTGAACTACTTGGTGATGTACACAACAGGATAAAACAACAGGAGGCAGTTCCAATGAACTTTATTTGGAACTGCCTTTTTGTGTGTATAGACTTGAACAAATAATCATATCTAGCTTAGGGTAGTAAATCAGTTAAGGATAGAGGGGAATGCAATGATTTCTGATGAAGATCTTAGGTATATTTCGGAAGTATTTATAGGGGATACAGGTGAATGTTATTCATATAAAGCTGGAGGGGAGCTGGTAGCATTTTTTAACCAGTATTTCGGCTACAATGATATCTATCAATCTGGATTTCCCTCTAGGTGGTTCTATGTTGTAGAGAGACTAAAGGACTTGGTGAAAGGGAACAAGTTGGATGCCTTTTTTACATTAATCTTGAGTAAAAGATTTATTATGAGAGATAACAAGGTAAATGAAATTAATGCAATTGAACTAAGCCAAAAAGCACTAAATCTTTTTAATGAACAATTACAGTATGATGCGAATCAGATAATACGAAAAGATGGAAATTATGTTTTGATTAATGAGGATGAAGATCTTGAGCAAATAGGGGAAGGGGGATTTGCAAAAGTTTATCTAAGAAAGAGTGATAATAAGGTCTTAAAGAAATTACAAGATGAATATATTGCTAATCCAGGAATACGAAGTAGATTTAAAAGGGAGTACGAGATTACAAAATCTCTACAGGATATTTCAGGTGTAATTAAGCTGTATGATTTTGATGAAAATAAAATGTTGTATGAGATGGAAAAAGGTGAATTTACTTTATTTAAGTATGTAAAAGAAAACAAACTATCTATTGAGGAAAAAATGAAAATAGCGTTACAAGTATTGAGGATAATGGCAACCATTCATGGAAGGAACATAATTCATAGAGACCTTAGCCCTTCAAACATCTTGTTTGTTAATGGGGAAATAAAGATAACAGATTTTGGACTGGGTAAAAATTTTGAAGATATTCATTCTCATCAAACTCTACATACTAAGGCTTTTGGGCAATTCTACTATTGTTCCCCTGAGCAAATGTATGCACTTAAAGATGGAGATAAAAAAAGTGATGTATTCTCATTAGGAAAAGTTATTAACTTTATTTTCACAGGGAATCCAGATAATGAAAGGCATGAATTTGGACAAGTAGTTAATAAAGCTACAAGTCAGAATAGTGAAGACCGTTATCCATCCGTAATAGAAATGTTACATGCTATGGAAAAACTGAATGAAATAATCAAAAAAAGCAATCTTAAAGAAGAAGCAAAGCATGATATTATTAATGGAGACCTTACCACGGTAGCACAGCAATATATACACAACTTGGATGGAGAAGGATTATGTAGTGAACTAATAATGAATCCTTCCTTTAAACTCGTATTGATTAATTATATGAAGTTGAATAATAACAATGAGAGTTTTGTAATAAATGCTGTCGAAGAAAACTTTAAGGATTCATGCCTAACTTTTGAGTCCTATGACCCTATAGCGTCCCTTGCAAGTACAATTTTACAGGAACAGTTCACTTTTCTTACAAAGGAAAAGGCTGCGAGAATCCTTTCTCACATTGCTTTCTCAGTTAATCGTTTTAGTGCACAAAGAATGGTTGATAGATTGATTGATAGAGGTGTAGAGCCCTTAATCGAAAGTGTATTACAAAGGTAAGTGTATTTGCATGTTAATAGTAAAATTGAATTGCATAATGATATTGTAATGTGATTAAAAAAGACATTGGAATAACTTTAGCTAATTTCATTTGAAGTTCAATATTAATCCTTATATAAGAAAAAAAGACAGGCGGAGTGCTTCGCCTGTCTGAGTATTTATTCTTTATGAATGTATTCAAGACTTCGCCTATATGCTAAATAATTATTAAAGGCTTGTTCATTTTTCTTTTTGGCATATTCAATCTCTTTATTTAGAGACTCTAATACTATTGCGAAAGCATTTCCCTCTGTAGAATTTCCTTTATTACGAGTAGATAGGTTAGATAACATAGAAGAGCAGTCTAATAGTTTCTCATAAGCCCCAAAATGAACTTGGACAATAAGAGTATTTTATTTTATACTGCCTAATGTACCAAGGAGGTTAACATCATGCCAAGAACAAAAC
>NZ_JAUSTU010000046.1:0-10919 GCF_030813005.1 Anoxybacillus andreesenii | reverse complement strand
CGCACTATCCCGTCAATCATAATCACTTTAAATAAGGCTGGCAAGCTTCTGCATTTTTTATTGCATTTTTATGTACTTTTTTCTTGCAAAATACAAACAGTAATCTATAAATCCTTGTAATGATTTACTTTTAATATCTATAGAGTGATTATCTTCCTTTAAAACTTTAGAAGCATATAGTCTGAATGTGTATTCTAAAAACATTCGGCTTACTATATTTAGAAATGGTGAGTACTTTCCGTTTTTATTTTCATAAGTAAGAAAGTACAATAAAGACTTTATTTTATCAGAATGCTCAAATTGCAGATTTTCATAATATTTTTTATAGAATGTTTCTGAAAGAACAGTCTGTTGTTTAGGCACTATAAAGGGTGCCTTCATTGCCTTTATTACAATTTTTAAGCTATCTTGCCAGTAAGTATATTCAAAGGTATTATCCATATAATACTTGAAAGTAATACTATATTCCCCTGGTATATTATCTGGTTGGATTATTCCATTAACTAAAACTAAATCTGAACATTCTATTCGTAGCAATTGAGGTTCAAACAAATCTTTGTGCTCTATTTCTATTTTTTCATTTAAATCTATTGTTTGATTAGTGTAGTAAAATTTATTTTCATCTTTTTTTAATGATATCTTTAAAGATTTAACTTGTTGATTATTCCCCTTTTTAATGCCTACTCCATCACTTTCTTTTAAGTTAATACCGCTACTCTTTATTCCATCAATTAATAGTCCCTCATCTTGTTCTTCCTTTGGTTTATTATCATGATGGGAAACAGTAGTAACTTCTTCTTTACGTTTTATCGAACTATTTGTATCCTCTTCTTTTTCTTTAATTAAAGGGAGAAAAAAATCTTCTATTTCCCTCGCTTTATTAAACAAACGTGTTAGGGATAGTCCATTTCTATTACTTTCCTCAATCGCTTTATCAATTAAAAAGTTAATTTTTATTATTTTGTTCTTATCTATATTGGAAAATTCCTCATCTATACCCAATGCCTTTTTAATTTCTCTATTATTAAAGAACCTTCTGATTGTTGTATAACTTATCTTTTGAGTTATATCTTCATTTAGAAATTTTTCATTTTGATCTGCAATTACTAGTTCTATTGGACTCTTCTTTTTGCGTCTACTCTCAAAAACACCTTTTTCTTTAGAGGACCATGCTTTTAATCCTCTACCTTTATCTTCGCCAGAGTGAGTACGTTCCATAATTAACAATGCTTCTTCTTCAGAAGTAATATAACAATTTATTTTATTAGAGTAATTTGCTTTATCCTCTTTCTTTAAGTTCTCAATTCTCTGCATTAACGATTTATCTATGGAAGTTAGTATTTCTGGGTTATTTAGAAATTTAAGACAAGCAACTCTTCTATTACCTTCATAAACAATGTATTTCCCTTTGTTAGGGTCATAGACTAAGACAGGTAGATTAGAACCTAATAAACCATTTTCATAAATATCTTTCGCTAAATTATACATATATTGGGAACCAACTTTATTAACTAACTTTTTTATTGTATCAATCTCGTTTGATCCCACATCATGTCTAGGATTTTCTACATAATTCATTATTTCGGAAATATCTATTATTTTGTATTGGTTCAAAGAACTCATAGTATCACCTCAGCTCCAGTTATTATTTTTAAATAATCACTTTCATTATTTAAACGATTTATTTTTTTAGAAAAGAACATAAACTCTAAACCATTCTTTTTCTCTTGTAATGTATAAGATAAGTTAAAAGTAATTTGTTCGAACTTGGAATACAACTCTTGAATTTCCCTAGCTGTATCATATGTAACTATCCATTTACGATTATTCATTAAATGAATTATAATTTTAGCTAAATTTTCATGATCACCGTGTGAGTAAAAATTAGTGTACAACCCTTGTCCTTTTTTATAATAAGGTGGATCAAAAAATGTAAATGAATTTCTCGTCTTAACTATAACTGATTCAATAAAATCCATAGCATCTAAATTATATAAATCAATTGATTGTTTATATTTTGATATTTTTACTATCTTTTTAATTAAATCCTCTTTATTAAACCTACAATCTATTAAGTAGGTACCGTTTTGCCCCAATCCACCAATTGGACCAGCTTTATCAATAATTCCCGACCTATTAGTTCTATTTAAAAAAAATGTAGAAAAACCAACTAATAATGGATCATTTTCATATACATTTTCTCTAATTCTTTTTTGATTATGCCACTCTTCGATTGTTACTGGTGTATTTTCAATCAACCTTATAAAAGCTTCAGTATGATTCAAGACACTATTCCAAAAGCAATATATCGAGTAGTCATAGTCATTTATAATAATCCGTTTGACTATACCATTAAATAAAAGGGCAAATGAAATAGCAGAACCCCCAGCAAAAGGTTCGATGTATGTAGAAGATTTATTATTATTAACTAAATTACTAATAAAAGGATATATCTTATACTTTCCTCCAGGGTACCTCAGAGGAGATGGATTCAACAATTGTTTCACTTCTTTCTATACTTAAAACTTTTTGTGTTAGTTACAAATAGTATAACATTTTCAACAAAATTAGAATATAATGTCAAGATATAAAAAAATGGGGCAATTAGCCCCTGTTATATTTAAATTATTATTTCAAACTTCCGCTTTACTATCACTTGTGATACGGTTCACCGTATCAATCTAAAGGCAATAGATATATTTAATTGATTGAACTATTTATTAATATCCATTTTAATCAATTTCAGAAGTAAGTACGACTCCTCAATTTATTGTATTAGGTTTGAACATAATACTTTTTTTGTTTAACTTATCATATATTCGGCTAAAATGTAAAACATACTTTAAACTTTTACTGAATAAATGTAATATATAATTAAACAATGTGAGAGGTGAAAACAATGTCCTTTATATCTCAAGAAAAAATCCTGAAAGTCTTATTAGGCTTTAACCCCTGGTGGAATAGTGGACAAATCCCTCGTAATTTTGAAAAGCCAGTTAAACGCTTAGCATTTTACGAAGCCAAAAAATATTTCTATCACTCTGAAATTAGACGTGAAGTCATTCTTTCTGGTCCCAGACGAGTAGGAAAAACAACCATTATGTATCAAATGATAAGTGATATTCTAAGAACTTCATCCCCTAAGCAGATATTATACGTGTCTTTTGATCATCCAATGCTTAAGCTATGTGATATTGGTGATATTCTTGATGTGTTTGAAAATAATATCTCACAAGGTTCTGAAGAATTATTTTTATTTTTCGATGAAATCCAGTATGCTTCTGATTGGGATACTTGGCTTAAGACGTTATATGATCAGTACCCTTCCTATAAAATTATGGCTACTGGCTCTGCAAGTCCTGTACTTGCCACAAAAATGAGTGAAAGTGGAGTCGGGAGATGGACACAAATAAAGATACCAACACTTTCATTTTATGAGTATATTGATCTAATTGGGGCAAATAAACCAGACTTACCGAAAAATATTAAACCCACTCAATTGGGTCATTTAGATGAAAAGACACTCACCACTATTATGATTTCTTTACAACCTTTGCAAAAACATTTTCATCAATACCTATTAATTGGAGGATTTCCCGAAGTTGCAAAAACTCAAGATATTTCTTTTGCTCAGAAAATTATTCGGGAAGATGTAGTAGATAAGGTAATAAAAAGAGATATCGTATCTTTGTTCAATATACGAAATGTCTCTGAGTTTGAGAAAATCTTTTTATACCTTTGTATCACCAGTGGGAATATTGTCGTAGCGGAAACAATCGCTAAAGAAATAGGTGTATCCAGACCAACAATCAGCAATTACTTAGAATTATTAGAGCATGCGAATTTAATCTATACAAGTAAACCCTTCGAACTTAAAGGGAAAAAAGTATTAAAGTCCAAACCAAAAGTTTATTTAGCCGATCCTGCCATTCGCAATGCTGTTTTAATGTTAGGAGAAGAGGTACTAACCGATCCATTAGAAATGGGTACAATTATCGAAACTGCAGTATATAAACATATCCATACTTTCTTCTATGGTCAACATCCAACCATTGGGTATTTTAGGGATGCTAAAACTCAAAAAGAAATAGACATCATTGTCTCGTTTCCAATTGGTCGTATCTTAATTGAAGTGAAATATAGACAAAATTCTACTATCTCTGAAAACGAGGCAATTGTAGAATGGGCTAATGATTCTCTTACAAAAGGGGCAATTGTGGTAACTCGTGGTGACGATGATTACGGCATAACAAAACACAAAACAAACACGAAAATTATTCGTATTCCCGCTTTTGCGTTTCTTTACTTATTAGGACATGCAGAAAAAGAAGGATATGAACAATCACAAGAAAATCTGTAAGTGATACACCATTATATAGAATTCAACTCATACGAAAATGGCATTGGATATAACCAATGCTATTTCTCTTTATTGCCCTTATTTACAGATAGATCTAATACTTCAATTGCTTCATTGTTATACTCGCCTATATTTAAGCTTTCAACTATTTCATAATTGCCGTATTGAATATCACTTTCTGTTTCCAGACAATACTTTAAATCAAACTTCTCAAATAGTGTAATTTCCATCTGTTTTATCAGGAAAATTTTTCTCACAATATACGAGATGAATAATACAACTATTATTAAAGACGAAATTAATTCGACCATCCTAATTCAAAAGTAATATCTAAAAGGGGGATCCCCCCTTTTTACTCATAGTCCAACATTAGAATGCACCTTTTAAAAGTAAACTAAAATATGCATCTTCGTCTAATAATCTACTATTTTTTAATGTTTCTATCGTTGCATCTACACTATCCCTAACCTGAGCAAAAATTTGTTCTAAATAAACTGTTGGTTCTTCTGCTAATCGATGCATAACGACAGACATGACATATTGAATGTATTCATATAAATGTTTTGTGAAAAGGTTAATACTATATTGCATTTCCCCCGAATGAACAATTGCATTTCTAATTCTATATAACCTATGAACATGCTGTTGAATATTCTCTTTATGGAATTCTAATAAATTTGCACATTTTTTACCATCTTTTAATATACTGAATAATTCAGTATATCTGAAAGCTAATAAATAATTTAAATGCTCACACTCTATCTTCATTATTTCATAAAATTCATCATTCCAAAACAGATATAATGCTTCTTGGGGAGACAGTTTTCCAATTTGGTATGTGGTTCCCTCAAAGGTCACCTCTAAACCACATCTATTACAATCTTCTAAGAAGTTTCTAAGTAAACCATATAAGTAATTATGTGTGGCTGAAGCAGAAACAACCATTTTTACATTCTCTATTCCACCATCAAATTCATTTGATTGGGCAAATGATTCAATTGCAATCCATAAATTAATAAAGGTAGATTGAGGAGACAAAGATTCTTCACTTATTCTTGAAAACTCAAATAGGCTTTGAATTTTTCTATTAACATCAGTATTTGAACTTTTTAGTTGAGAGTGTACTCGATTCATAATCGTTTCTGGTGCCTTAAATTTACGCTTTTTTGCAACTAAATCAACTTTAACATTTCGTATATATGTTTGTGAATCAGGTACTAAAATAATCGGAGCTGTATCAATGTCGGGAATATTAAAACCATAAAAGTTTAATATATCCAAACTCCCAACGAGTGATTGCCACGCTTTATTAACCCCAGAATAGGTGTCATAACATTGAGTAATAATCCTTATATATTCTTTAACCTTTGAAATATTTTTCTCTAAATCATAACCTGAATAAGTATTAACAACTTCCTCGCCATTTAAAACTTCCCTACCAAGTTCTATTAGATGAGCTTTAGTGTCCGTCGCTATACTATTTTTTATAGCAAATAAAAAAACATAGGTCTGAGGACCATCATTAAACTTAGAAAATAACTTCTCAAATCTGCCTTCGACCGAGTAGGTATCATCTTTATAAGATTCATTAACAAGTGAATAAAGTGCATCAGCAGACCATCCTCTTCCTAACAATTCACTTGCTAAAATTTGTATGTCTCTTTCTATCTTTCCATACTTTTTCTCATTACTCGAAAGCATCTGGTTCAAATTTGTAATTATCCAAGTTAAATATTTTGTATTTATATGCCTTAATACATATTCAATCTGGAAAATAATTGAGTAAAGTTTAGAAACATTATCAGCTTTAGGTGCTGACTGTAACGAATTTTCCAAAATCTTAAAATGAGAGTGGGCATTTTCTTTAAAGATTACGTCCTCTTCCAACACCTTTTTCACTTCCTGAAAAACCAACCTAAGATGATTGTCGTTCCTTTTAATGTTTCCTTCTATCATCTCATTGCATACATAATTCAACTCTTTCAAAGCCTGATGAGTATTGAGAAAACGAACAGCATACTTACTATGTGTATGTATATTTAGAAGTTCTAACCAGCGTTGTATAAAAAAATCTGATTATGATTGAACGTTCCAAATTTTAATATATCTTCATTATTCAAATACCTTTCCATTTATACCTCCAATAAATAGTTGACATCCAGATAATAATTGTATATAATCCATAAGTACAACATATAATAATACTCGATAGTTAAGGAGCCACAATGGTCTTGAGGATAATCCCAACCCATTGTTAAAGCTCCTTTTATTATATCATAAATAAGGAACATACGTTTCAATTATTTACAAAACTAACCAACAGTTAAAATAAGTAATAGCATTGGCAGTGGTTCCAATGCTATTACTTATTTATTGTGTAATTATCATAAATACTTTTGTATCAAACAAACACACCACTTGCCCGCTCCTAACAAAATAAAAGGTTATTTCGCTTTCCTTTCTAAAAAGTACGACCTTAATAACCCGATAATTCATTAATAATTCTGTACCCATCCTGACTATCAATCATGGAGCCAAAAGGCAAATTATATGAACAAAAGCATTAAAATGAATAGCGAGGTTTACAACAAGTTTGTAACATTCTGCAAAGACAAATATCCTTATTTGGCACTTCAAGACCTCGTCGCCCAAAGCTTACTTGATTTTATCAATAGATATGAATAAAAGTAGTGTCAGCTCCGCTGCACTACTTTTATATTGGAAACCTTAATGCCGTAACCCTTCATAAACTTCCTCAAACATATCTTCCATTATCATCGTTTTAAAATCAGCGTTCTCCAACATTTTCATGAAGAAAGATTCGTTTTGAGTCATACGAGAGATAACAAAATCCATAAATGCCTTTTCATAGCTGAATTTGAAGTTCTCTCTTGTATTACTTTTTGCTTTTTGTGCCAAATCTTCATCTTTTATCATATCTTCAACGATTTGATCTCGTGATAATTTGTCAGTTTCAGTGAACTCAGTTCCAAAACGTTCATTTAACCTTTCGATAATTGAAGACAGTCTTTCCTTTTCTTCTTCCACAGACTTTCCTTTGCCATAAGAAGTTGGCTTCAATTCCGTTTCCCCTTGAACTTGTAATGAAATGCTCCCTTCGAACACTTTTTCATTACGGTAATATTCAAGAGCTACATCATCCGCCAAATAAACGCCGTCTGATATATTACGGGGTAATTTTTTCAATAGATAATTCAAGTACACAAATAGTTTGTGAAGTTCAATATCAGCAAACGGAGCAATCTGCAAAATAAACGAATAGGTGCGGATGAATTTTGTACTTGCACCTTTAAAATCCTCTTGTTGTTCCTTGTCAATATCCTTATTAAACCGATTTACCGCTAAATCAAGGATGGAGTTGAGCTTTTCTTGCGTCTTAGCCGTTTTCTTTTTACCGCTGAATTCTAATTCGCAAACTCCCTCAATCTCCTCAATCGTATAAATTTGACTGGCATCTAATTCACGTTGTAAATCATAGAGAAGGTTCGGATCGGTCGTACTTTCTAAACCTGTGACCTCGTAGTACGGCTGAAAGGCATTTTGTATATCTTCCGCTTCATTAACAAAATCGAGGACAAAGGTATCGTTTTTTCCTGTACATGTTCGATTCAGTCTTGATAATGTTTGGACTGCTTTAATTCCATCCAGTGGTTTATCGACGTACATCGTATGTAGCAGTGGTTCGTCAAAACCCGTTTGATATTTCTCCGCTACTAATAATACTTGATACTCATCAGTGTGGAATTTTTCGGGAAGCTCCTTCTCGCCAAAGCCATTCATTTCAGCCTCAGTATAAGGTAACCCTTTATCTTCTACCGTACCAGAAAAAGCAACAACTGCTTTCATATCTTCATAGCCTTTTCGTTCGATATATTTATCAAAAGCCAATTTATATCTAACGGCATGAAGGCGACTGCTTGTCACAACCATTGCTTTGGCACGCCCGCCAATTTTGTGTCTCGTAACTTGGCGATAATGTTCGATCATGATTTCTGTTTTTTGAGCAATATTATGAGGATGCAAGGATACATATTTGGCAATTTGTTTCGTTGCCTTGCTCTTTGCTACTTCTGGATCCTCTTCTATGCTTTTGGCAATCTTATAATATGTTTTATAGGTGGTGTAGTTTTTCAATACATCTATGATAAAGCCTTCTTCGATTGCCTGTTTCATTGAATAGACATGAAAGGCATGCGGTTTTCCGTCAGCATCATATGTTCCAAACTTCTCAATCGTTTTTGCCTTTGGTGTCGCTGTAAAGGCAAAAAACGAGATGTTATCCTGTTTCCCGCTCTTCGCAAGAAGTTCTGCAATCCTTTCTTCCATATCATCCATATTCTCTTCAGCAATACGGTCTGCTTCGAGTGCTTCCTCCAACGTCTTATCCGATAAGATGTTAGTCATCGCTGTGGAGGCTTTTCCACCTTGACTGGAATGGGCTTCATCAATAACAATAGCATACTTCCCTCTTGTAAAATCGCCGACCTTTTCCATAATGAACGGGAATTTCTGTAGAGTTGTAATAATAATACGTGTTCCACTTGAGATAGCGGCCGCTAATTGAGCTGAATCTTTATCAATTTTCTCAACCATTCCCGCTTTATGTTCTAACTGATATACAGCATCTTGGAGCTGTTTGTCCAATACTCTCCGATCCGTAATCACGATCACACTATTAAATACGGCTGTATCGTCTTCATCATGTAATTTGGCAAGGCGATGGGCTAACCAGGAGATACTGTTCGTCTTTCCGCTTCCTGCACTGTGTTGAATTAAATAATTGTTACCAACACCTTTTTCCTTTACATCGACTTCTACTTTACGAACAACATCTAATTGATGGTAACGTGGGAAAATAACTGTTTCTTTTTTCTCAACGATTTCCCCTGTGCTATCCTTAATTTCATCCAGTTCCACATAAACAAAGCGGAACAATATATCTAATAGGCTGTCCTTTTGCAAAATATCTTTCCATAAGTAAGATGTTCGATAATCGCCATAGACAACAGGATTTCCTTGTCCGCCATTATTCCCTCGATTAAAAGGAAGGAAAAAGGTTTTATTACCATTTAATCTTGTCGTCATATATACTTCGTCAGTATCAACAGCAAAGAATACAATTGCTCGTTTTTTAAATTGAAAAAGAAGCTCTCTCGGATCTCTGTCATTTCTAAATTGCTTCATGGAATCTTCAACTGTTTGACCTGTAAGCTGATTTTTTAATTCCATAACAATCAGGGGCAAACCGTTAAGGGAAACCATCATATCTATGCTGTTATTATTTTGGCTACTGTAATACACTTGTCTGCTTACAGTAAAGATATTTTCGTTATACAAATCAATAAGCATCTGATTCATCGTGCTTACAGGCTTGTTATAAGCCAATTTTAGTGTTACACCATAATCCTTCATCCCATGACGAAGGACATCTATCATCCCACGTTTGTCCAACTCTTTATGGAGTCGGTCTATTATTTTTGCTCTATACTGCTCTTTATAAACTTTTTGTAGCCGTTCCAACGCTTTTGACTGAGTATTTTCCAAAAATTTAAACAGTATCTCTGTGTCAATTGCATATTTTTTAAATAGTTCTAATGATTGTCCAGTTAATTTACGTTGAAAATAACCTGATAAAATTAGGCTATCCTCAATATTTGCTTCAAACCCTTTTTCAGTAGGATCAATCGCCATTTCTCTCCCCCCTATGACAATACTTTTTTATAGTTCCGCACATCTATTTTTCCTGTCACTGCTTCGTAGATGAGAGATTGGCGGTATTCCTTAAGTTTTAATATCTGAGATTTCAAATTAATAATCAGTGAATTAATTTCAAGTGTAATACTATCCAGGTGTTTTTCGATTTCCCTTTGTTCTACTAACGGTGGAACAATGCATATCAAATTCTTTATATCTTCTATTGTAACTGCTTCAAATGTGCTTCCTTTTACTTTTGAATTAAGCTCAATCTTGATGTGTTTAAGTAAATACCATGTGAATTTATTCATTATCTTTGTTTGAATAGCACATAGCCCCCTACCTATTCCATAGGTTTTATCAGAAATATTCATTGCACCTACAGGGGCCCTTACCGAAAACAATATATCACCCTCACTGCTCAACTTATTTGGACGCTCACAGTACAATTTAGCTTCGGGGTACATTTCCGAAAACTCTGCATTACCTTGTAAAAATGGGGAACCTATTCCAATATTATTTACATCATCAGATGACGGGGATTGCCCCATTACAACTTTTGCAATATATTTCAATCTTGTGATTTCCCAATGCTCAGGTATCTCACCAATCCATTCAACACCTGAATCTTTCATTTTTACATTTGGATTTAATCCTTTTGTTACAGCTTCGGTAATAATGGCTTGGCGTTTTTCTTCGAGCAATTCAATTAGCTTTTCTTTGTCAGCAATGAGTGAGTCGATTTCGGAGGCTAGTTGTATAATCAAATGCAACAAGCTAAATAAATGAAAAAGCCACGATAAACCGTGTATGATTAAGTCGACGAAAACACAATCATAACGGA
>NZ_JAUSTU010000045.1:0-10942 GCF_030813005.1 Anoxybacillus andreesenii | reverse complement strand
CATACCCAAGGGGAATAACATGGAGGAGCCGTATGCGACGACCCGCACGTACGGATCTGCGAGAGGCGCATGAATTTTTCATGCGCCTACTCTATTACCATTTATGAATCCTTGGAAAAGGTGTATGGGACATTTGGAGAAATAGGAATCGATTTCGGGATTGATCAAGCTGGAGAGATATGGTTTATTGAGCCGAATTCTAAATCAGCAAAAGTCTCCCTCATGAAAGCCTACGATCAAGAGACGTTTCATCAGGCTTTCGTTAATCCTCTATTATATGCCAAATATTTATATATGCAAAAAAACACTGATCCCGATATAGGTTAGGGGGAATGTGGGGTCTCGAGGCAATCCAGTCTGGCTGGACTAAAGATGAAAGAATAAGATGGAGTTTAATTACATCCTGGAGGTTTTTGAATGAAAAATCCTAAATATATAACAAATATAAGTAAAATAGAAGAATTGAGTGAGGAGGAAAAAAGAGTACTTGAAACCGTTACGGAGAAGTTTGTTTTTCGAATAAACGAATATTATTTAAATCTTATTGACTGGTCTGATCCAGAAGACCCGCTGCGTAAGTTGGTGATTCCGTCCTCTGAGGAATTGTTGGAATACGGCAGATGGGACGCATCTGATGAGGATACAAACTATGCTGTAAAAGGCTGCCAGCATAAATACTCTACCACTGCTCTACTTTTGGTTTCAGAAGTTTGTGGGGCCTACTGCAGATATTGTTTTCGTAAGCGGTTGTTTCGTTCAGATGTAAAAGAAGCGATGTCTGATGTAACCGAGGGGCTTGAATACATCAGAAAAACCCCAGAAATTAATAATGTTCTTCTTACTGGGGGGGATCCTCTGATACTAGGCACCCCAAAATTGCGATGGCTTCTTGAAAATTTACGTGATATTGAACATGTGCAAATAATCAGGATTGGCTCTAAAATACCTGTATTTAATCCGATGCGGATTTATGAAGATGAAGATCTTTTGGCTTTATTGAAAGAGCACTCCACTGTGAACAAAAAAATATATGTCATGGCCCATATTAATCATCCACGAGAAATGACATCTCAGGCACTTAAAGCAATTGAAGCTCTGCAAGAAGCAGGAGTAACCGTTGTGAATCAGACTCCAGTAGTGAAGGGAATAAACGACGATCCGACTGTTTTAGGTGAATTGTTAGATAAATTATCTTGGGCAGGAGTTACTCCTTATTATTTTTTTGTGAATCGGCCAGTAGCAGGAAACGCTTCGTTTGTCCTGCCTTTGGAACAAGTATACCGTATCGTTGAGGAAGCGAAGGCCAAAACCTCCGGCCTCGGTAAACGAGTCAAATTAGTTATGAGTCATACTTCCGGCAAAATTGAAATTCTTGCAATTGAGAATGGAAAGGCCTATTTGAAATATCACCAGTCACGTGATGGCGATTATGGCAAGTTCATGATTCTGGACTGTCCACCGACGGCATCTTGGTTTGACGACTTACCAAATAATGAGCAATATTGGGAAAAACCAATAAAAAAGACGAATGAAGTGATTTCTGTGAATGAGTTGCCTCCTATACCTCAAAAACGTCCTTCTCCTAATTCTTATATTAAAGAAAGAGCTTAATCTATAATTATGAAATTCCATAAAATAGGGAATTATCCGAATTAGTCCGTCAATATAGCCAATTAGAGGAGGTAAGCTTTGCAACAAATAGCACAGTATTATGAATATCCCTTTTTAAAAAAGCAATTTAGGAGGGAGATTTTGAAGACATTATTATTGGAGAACATTTTAACTGCGTTGAACCTTCAACCTAATGAAAAGCAAAAAGGCAAAAAAATTAAGATGGTCACGAAAGACAGAAGCGAAATTAAAAATCATACGTTATATTTTCATTGGCACGACAGAAAGGTTCCCGTTGATAGGATAAAGAATTATAAGGATGTATTTATCGTTACTGAAAAACCATTTGCTAATATGAATAAATTGAAACCCGAGCAAATTATTATGGTAAAGGATCTCGAAGAAAGCTTCTTTACATTCACCTCGTATTACAGGCATTTATTTAACATCCCTGTAGTGGCCATTACAGGTACTTGTGGAAAGTCTACTACAAAAGAAATGCTAAAACACATTTTGGAAGAAAAATACAACGTCCAGGCAACCCAATCCAGTAAAAATGGCGGTTATTACCATCTCCCTTATTTAATGGGGATTGACGAAAATACAGATGTGGCTGTGTTTGAAACAGCTGTAGCTAATATGGGGCATATGACGGAGGCATGTAAATATTTTTACCCGACTATTGGGATTATAACTATGATTGATGTAGATCATACGGATAGATTTCGCTCATTTGATGACTATTTATCAGAAAAGGCAAAAATAATGGAAGGTATGAATAATGAGGGGACTCTCATTCTTAATATAGACGACCCAAGTCTTCGCTCTCTTGATACTTCAAAGTTTAAGGGAACAATTATTACATTCGGCAAACGTAAGGATGCTGATTTTAAGATTAAGAAGTGTCAACAATATTCATCAGGAATGACTTTTTGGATTAAATATAAGCAAAGTGAATTTAAGGGATATATACCAGGTCTTGGAGAACATAATGTATATAATGCAGTTACCTCCTTGGCAGCCGCTGCAATCTTAGGAATAGATCTTCACTATGCTTTAAAAAGATTATCCTCGTTTCATCACATGAGATCCCATTTTGAAATATTTGAAGGACGAAACCAAATTACAGTGGTGGATGATACTTGGAAGTCAAATCCTGCTTCCTTAAGAAAGGGCTTAGAAACTTTAAGCAGTATAGCCTCGCCCAATCAAAGAAAAATTGCTGTTCTAGGAAGAATGGCAGCACTGGGAAAATATGCTAATGAGGAATACGAAAAGGCAGGACATCTGCTCGGTAATTTAGGATTTGATGTTCTAATTACGAAAGGTTCCGTTGCAAAAGACTTTGCAAAGCCTGCTATCGAGGCCGGAATCAATCCGGATAATGTTTATCATTTTTCAAATGTAGATGAAATGAAAAGATTTTTCGATTCATTTTTAATCCCAAATGACATTATTTATTTCAAATCGGGCGGTCAGGGCGAGAAGGACCGCGACATTGATGATGTCATTGATTATTTAAGAAGTTAAATGGGTGAAACTGGGCTTAATATAGCCTGAGTTCTATTAAGCATGTTTCGAATATTTTTTCGAAACATGCTTTTTTCTTTGTTCGTTTATCAAGGTATTAGCATCAAATTGATCAAACATTATTTTAATGCATTATGTTTTGCAGGTATTTTTTACTTAACTTAATTTGGTGTAGCGATATATTCACACATTCTCTCTTGACCATTCAAAAATTGCATGTTAATATGCAATTATGAAACCGACAGACAGTCGGTCTATTTTGAGGAGTTGAAAAAATGAGAGTTTCAAAAAAAGCTGAGGAGCGCAGGAACGAAATACTTGATGCAGCCGATGAACTTTTTGGTCAGAAAGGCTTTGATGGCACAAGTACAAACGATATTCTCACGAAGGTTGGAATTGCACGTGGAACACTGTATCATCACTTCAAGTCGAAGGAGGATATTATGGACGCATTGATTGAGCGACATGCTGTCCACCTTCTAGGAGCGGCACAGGAAATTGCTGCAGACAAGAGCATACCCGTAAATGAACGTATTATCCGGGTTGTCATGTCACTGAACATAAGTGGTGAAAACGGCAAGGAAATTATGGAGCATATTCATAAGCCACAGAACGCACTTATGCATCAGAAAATACAAAAGGTCATCATCAATGGTGTCCCACCGATACTAACGGGAATCATTCGCGAGGGCATTGATCAAGGACTATTCAGTACACCGTATCCGTATGAATGCATGGAAATGATTGTGGCATATACAAATATTGTTTTTGATGACGATATCGTTAATTTGACGAATGAAGAGCTTGCTTCACGTATACAGGCGCTTATTTTCAACGTGGAAAGGCTACTTGGAGTGGAAAGTGGCAGTCTTATGTATATGATGAGGATGTTTGATGGCATAACTTGAAATCTATTAAAAAGCTTGAAAACAGAGGTGACCTATGTATTACAGAATAATCCGTAATGATATTTCAAAAAGCAAACTGATAACACTGACAACAATGATATTTGTCGCTGCTGCGGCTATGCTTGTTTCTCTCTCGGCGATACTTGTCGTAAACCTATCGGGTGCAATTGATACACTTATGAAGCAGGCGAAAACTCCGCATTTTATGCAGATGCATTCGGGTGCAATCGATACGGCACGGCTTGCAGATTTCGCGGAAAAGAACAGCAATGTCGATGAATATCAGGTGCTTGAATTTCTCAATGTGGATGGTGCGCAAATTGTAATTGACGGAAAGTCGCTTGCGGGCAATGTCCAGGACAACGGCTTCAGCACCCAGGGCGAAAAATTTGATTATCTCCTTGATCTTGACGGAAACGTTATAAATGTTTCAGATGGGGAGATATATGTGCCGGTAGGTTATATGAAGGATGGAACTGCAAAAATCGGTGACAAGGTTGTGGTAAACGGAAAGAAATTTACCGTTGCAGGATTTCTCCGCGATTCACAGATGAATTCGTTGCTTGCTTCGTCGAAGAGGTTCCTTGTGAGCGAAAATGATTATGCAGCAATTAAGGATTTCGGAAGCACGGAATATCTAATTGAGTTCAGATTAAAGGACTTGTCTGAAATTGGTACATTCGAAACTGCTTACACTTCCGCAGAACTTGAAGCAAACGGACCAACCATTACATACCCGCTATTCAAAATGCTTAATGCCATTTCCGATGGGCTGATGATTGCAGTCATACTTCTAGTAGGTGCGCTTGTCGTTGCAATCGCATTTATGTGCATACGATTTACGCTCCTTGCGAAAATCGAAGATGACTACCGTGAAATAGGTGTTATGAAAGCCATAGGGCTACGTGTTTCCGACATAAAAAAGCTTTATCTTGCAAAATACGCAGCAATTGCAGCAGTTGGTAGTACTCTCGGATTTGCACTCTCATTTATGTTTAGAGGCATGCTACTTGAGAATATACGGCTTTATATGGGGGAAGGTGAACATTCTTCTATCGCTTTATTTTTCGGAATAATCGGTATGTTGCTTGTATTCCTTGCAGTTATTGCTTATGTAAGCAGGGTGTTGAAACGCTTTCGAAAAATATCGGCTGCGGAAGCAATTCGCTTTGGCGCTTTACAGGAAAAATCCGCAGGCGCAAAACATTTTTTCCTAAGCAGTAACAGGCTGCTTAACACAAATATTTTTCTAGGTGTAAAAGATGTTTTTGCAAGGAAAAGTCTTTACACTACAATGCTTGCTGTTCTAGTAATCTCGACATTTATTATTATCGTTCCACAGAACCTGTACAACACGATTTCCTCAAAAAGCTTCATCACATATATGGGGATAGGAAGTAGTGATATCCGCATAGACATTCAGCAGACCGACAATATTTCTAAAAAATCAGCAGAAATTGTCAGGACGTTGGAGCGCGACAGCTCTATATCTAAACATGCTCTCCTTACGACCAAAACATTTACAGCAAAGACGGAGAACGGTTCGGAGGAAGAAATAAAAATTGAACTTGGCAACCATTCGATATTCCCAGTTGAATATTCCATAGGCAGAGCCCCCGTAGCAGAAGATGAAATCGCACTTTCTGCTCTTAACGCCGATGAGCTGGGAAAAAAGGTCGGTGATGATCTTACACTGGCGATTGAAGGGAAGGAGAACAATCTCACGGTAAGCGGGATTTATTCAGACATTACGAACGGTGGTAAAACCGCAAAGGCTGTTTTCCACGACGATTCGGCGGATATTATGTGGTCCATTATTTACGCGGAGCTTCCGGATAAATCTCTTGTCGGAGAAAAGATTTCGGAATATGGTGACAAGTTCGGTTTTGCAAAGATTTCGGGTATTGATGAATATATTACACAGACATTTGGCTCAACAATTAGCTCTGTCAATAAGGCCTCTTTTGCAGCAATTATCATTGCACTGATGATTACGATCCTGGTTACACTGTTGTTTATGAAAATGCTTATCGCAAAGGACAGATACCCCATTTCAGTAATGAAATCGCTCGGTTTTACAAACTCGGATATTATGGCGCAGTATATGTCAAGAGCGGTATTCGTTCTCATTATCGGAATTATTCTCGGCACGTTTCTAGCTAATACTCTCGGAGAGGCACTTGCAGGCGCCGTTATCTCATCATTTGGAGCGTCATCATTTAATTTTACTGTTCATCCACTTAATGCGTATCTATTATGTCCATTGATGATGATAGGCTCAGTTCTAATCGCAACTATAATCGGCACATCGAGTGCGGGAAAAATAAAAATATCCGAAAATATAAAGGAGTAGACCATGAAGAAGATGATTATCTGTGAAAATATAGAAAAATCCTTCGGAGAGGGCAATGAAAAACGCAAGGTTCTTGACGGAGTGTCTGTTGAAATAAACGAGGGAGAATTCGTTTCAATTATGGGACCTTCGGGCTCAGGGAAATCGACACTTATGTATGCAGTGAGTGGAATGGACGTCATTGACAGCGGCAAGGTTTTTTTTGAAGGCAAGGATCTATCAACCTTTAGTGAAAAGGAGCTCGCCGACATACGCAGAACAAAAATGGGTTTTGTTTTTCAGCAGCCGACTTTGCTTAAAAACCTGAATATTCTCGATAACATCATTCTCCCTTCCATGCGGGATAACAGAAAAAGTGCTACGAAGATTACCAAAAAAGCAAGGGCACTTATGGAAAGGGTTGGTATTGCAGAACTGGAAAAGCGTGATATTACCCAGGTATCAGGGGGACAGCTCCAGCGTGCAGGAATATGTCGTGCTCTTATTAGCAATCCTAAGGTTATTTTCGGTGACGAGCCGACTGGGGCACTTAACTCAAAATCCGCACAGGAAATTATGGATATCATTTCTGAAATTAATGCAGAAGGTACTGCGTTTATGCTTGTAACTCACGACGCAAAGATTGCAGCCAGGACTGAGCGTATTATGTTTATGCGCGACGGAAAAATCGTGAGTGAAATGCGGTTTAAGAAATTCGATGGCTCAGATATTGATGACCGGATGAAAAAAGTCATGGCAAAAATGCAGGAGATAGGAATATAAAATGTTGGAAGCTTTTTGTTGAAGAAGAGAATAAGTGGGGGACGGAAGCGATTTTATTGTTGGCTTTATAAAGCATAAAGAAAGCGTTTGGGCTATCCAAACGCTTTCCTACAGTTATTTCCTAAGGGTCAATCCTTCTACAAATTTAGTAGAAGAATAATCAAATTATGAATCGATAATCAAGATACTGTTTACTTCATAAAGCTAATGGAACCTCTATGCAGCTTTTTTTAAAGGACTTTTTCTTCTTAAGTGCAGAGTAGACGATAAATCTTTCTTTAAGAAGAAAACAAGATTGATTACTGCAAAAAGGACAACTACTAAAAAGAAGCCTGTAGCTGACACAAAGCTGACCGTCCACATTGAAACATTCATGCCGAATAGTGAAGAGAATAAAATGATGCATAATGCGTTGCCAATTAAAATGGAACACCCTGACCATAAAGTAATTTCTCGCAAGTAAAAGAATAGTATATGTCGGGTCTTCCAACCTATTGATCGAAAGATGCCAATCTCTTGTTGTCTTGCAGTAAATAAGGAAGCAAACCCTTCACCAAGGGTAAATATAGCAAGTATATATGCGCTCAAAATCAGAAGAATATGCCAGCTACTCGATTGTATATTCACATATTCACCTAGTATTGTCACACTCGTTTGTTGAACAGTTTCAGTTAGCGATAAATACACATAGGTAGATAATCCACTTACAAAAATAAGCTGAATAAATGGAGAACGTATATACCTACTATAAAACTTTAAATTTTTTAGGAGCAGCCCTTTTCCGATTTTTGGGCTTTTTCTATATGATTTTCTGAGATTGCGGTTCTTTCCCACGAAGACCGATAAAAATAGGAAAGTAGTGATTGTTAATCCCGTATGCCAAACATAAATTGAACTAGGGGCATCCTGTAACACTTGAAATGCGATCATTCCTGCTAATGAAATAGCCCACGCAATAGCTGTTAAAAATAGGATCTCCATTCTCAACAGTTTCAAAATATATCTTCGATTCCAACCAAGAAAACTAAGGGTTCTAAGTTCATTTTCTTTTGACACCTGCCAAAATTGTACTCGATTAATTACATAAGTGGCAGCCACAAAGAAAAAAGCAATGCTAAGAATCATGTTGGTTAAATCCCATTGGGATACTAGGGCGCCAGATGCGCCGAGTGTCGTCCAAGACTCGGTTACGATACCAAGTCCTTCTACGTCAACATCCAAGCTCTGCGGAGATGCACCAGCAACAATAGAGACATGAAGACCCATTTCCTCTAGCTCACTTGCTATCCTTTCAATTTTTTCAGCTGCCTTTTTAGTATAGCCGTTAATTCCGGCTACTTTTACACGAATTGCATCAATGGGTTTATCCCCTTTGATTAATGCTGCTGAACGAATGTTTGTTACACCTGATGTGGCAGGTGTGACAAAGCTCCCTGGAAGAGTAGTCGCGTGCATAGTCTTAACTTTTCCGTCTTTGTCCTCGTATGTAACGGGTGCATGTTGATAAATTCCAAGAGGGCTAGATGCTAGACTATCCTTTCGTTTTCCTGGGTCGAACTCACCAACTGGGTCGATTATCCAAACTGGTTTATTGTGTTCAAGGGATTCTGTTAAAGTCATCCCGACTTTTTCTACTTCCCTATAGAGGGGTACTCCATTTTCCTCACCGAGTTTCTTGATCGCTAGTTTTCCGTTTTTCTGTACATACTGAGGTTGACCAGCCCGATAATATTGCGATGTATAATTGAATTCCATTCGTTGAACATAGCCATTTCCCGCATTTAATTCGCTCATCTCACCCTCTTCATTTAACATAATCGCCTTATCCTGATTAAAAGGATTTAGCATTGGCCCCATGTCGATGGTAAGTTCTTTTGAATGAACGGGCGGTAATTGTTTGATTTCGGAAAGAAAATCATTATAGGCATCTTCACTCCTGTTCCATAAATCCTCGAAAGTTACATAGTTGACATCATTTGGATTATATTCATCTAATAGTTCGAGTTCATCCCGGTAATTTTTTGTATCTTCAGGGCCTATATCTAATTGATCCATGGATATATTAAGATTAATTGATACTGTTGCGGCTTTGGAATCCAGTACCGGTATGAGTGTAGAATTGGGATAGGCGGACTGGTTCATTGCTCCATATCCAGTTTTCGGATTCTCTTCGTCAATCCCGTCAAAGACGATTCCAGTTAGCTTCTCTTCTTCGACTGGATCAATTCCGACTAGCAAATGATAGGTGACTGGCAGCGGAAATTGGATAGCTTGTCCAGTACATAGATTTGAAAGACTTTCAGAATATATAATCTCAAACTTTGGATAAAGTCTCTTATATGCTGGAGGGAGAGTGCCGGCCGTCTCTAGCATTGCGCAGACATACTTTTCACTGATGGGATAATGATTGATTCCGTCAGTCGTTTCATATTGGGCTACATATCTTGTGGATGTTTCAGGCATTGGGAATCCGATATTTGACTGGATTCCAGTAAAATAACCAAGGGAAGCAACTGGAGCGGCAATCTCAATATCAGAGCGCTCCTGAATCTCTTTCCACTGACTGATTGAAATGCCACCGTTACCAAAGCCGAGGTAATTTTCTGGAACGATTCCTTTTTTTTCTTCTATTTGCCTCTCAATTCCGAGAGGGCGAACAAGTAAATCATAGCTACCACGCCCATAAAAGGTAATATCGGACTCCACTTGTTTTTGCGAGTTTTCCATAAAAGCCATCGCAAAGGGGGTCAAAATAAAAATAAGAATAAAAGCGAGTATGTATAATAAGGAAGCCCCTTTATGATGACGAAATTGGCGGAATATTAAGCTCTTCATGCTTCAACCCTCTCTTTCAAAATTCCGTCCCGCAAAAATAGAACTCGGTCGCCATATTTCGCTATCTCCTCATCATGAGTTACAATTAAGATAGTCATACCCTCTTGATGTAGGCCTTCTAAACAAGATAAAACATTATCTCTATTCTCCCGATCTAAATTTCCTGTTGGCTCATCGCATAGTAATATTTCTGGAGAATGTACCATCGCTCTTGCAATTGCGGTACGCTGTTTTTCTCCTCCCGACAACTCTCCAGGCAAATGGTAGAGTCGGTGGGACATATGCAACTTTGACAACATTGCAGTAGCTCTTTCTTCATTTTCCTTTTTCGACATATAAGGCCATTGAGGGAGCATTACATTCTCAAGAACGGTGAATTGGTCGAAGAGCCGATAATGCTGAAATATATAGCCGATTTTCTCTCGGCGAAAATCCTGAAGACTATCATCAGAAAGCTTATCTAGCTGGATACCGACTACTTCCACCTCGCCGGAAGAAGAACGTTCCATTCCTCCAATAACATTTAACAGGGTTGTTTTCCCTGATCCAGATGGGCCCAAAATGGTAATCCATTCGCCTTTTTCGATGGATAAAGAAACATCCTGAAGAGCATGTATGGTGTTAAAACCATTGTATTCAACCTGTACGTTCTTTAAATGAATTATACCCATAGACGATTTGCCTCCCTATGAAAGCTGTCCACCTAAATTCGCCTTAGGTGGACAACTTATATCATAACAAATTGGTATTTTTATAGTTTTAAGGCTTTGTTAGGTATTTATAAACGGTGGCGCTTGCAACATGAAGATGACCATTGGTATCCTCAACTAGAAGTCCAGGAGTATATTTTTGGCTCTTCGCTATTTAGTGTTGAAAAGACAAATTACTAGGACCTTGCCGTTTCTATCATTCCTTGAGTATCATGGGTATTTGGTACCTCGCT
>NZ_JAUSTU010000044.1:0-11356 GCF_030813005.1 Anoxybacillus andreesenii | reverse complement strand
ATTTCTACATTGTCGCATAAATCCCACTAAAAGTACCGCCACAAAATTTTCCTAAAACAATAAAAACCACTGCCATTGAAAGTGGCAGCAGACAGTATCTAGTAAAAGGTAATCACAAAAATTAAGAAAAAGATGGCTTTTGTATAATTTTAAAACAAGGGCCATCTTTTCCTTGTTTATCCATGATAATTTAAAATTTAATTACATTTTCTGTTTTAAAAAATAACAATTTAGAGTAGTCTTATATATCGAATATTGTAATATAATGTATAATTAGGTTAAATAATGACGTTATGAACTGTATAAGATGGAGGGTCTTTACATTGAAAATTACAAAACTTAAAATAAATAATTTTAGAAGTTTTGGTAAGACAGAGAAACAAATTAATCTATCGGATATTACAACATTAATTGGGAGCAATAGTTCTGGGAAAACAGCAGCACTTCAGGCTCTGCAGAAAATGTTTGGTGTTACTCAGAGTGAACGTAGACTTGTAAAAGGGGACTTTTATATTGCTAATGATGTAGATATAAACACAATAAAAGAATTGGACTTATACATAGAAGTTAAAATTGAATTTCCTGAACTAGATAATGAGGGGAATGATGGAGAGTTCAGTGTTCCACCATTTTTCTCACATTTCACCATAGATTCTTCAGATCAAAGACCATATGTAAGAATGAGATTAGTAGGTAACTGGTATTCAGATAATACTCCTGATGGTGATATTCAACAAAACTTATTTTTTATAAATGTTCCAGAAGGTGAGGAAGTTACAGAAGAATCTCTTCTCCCAGTATCTCCCCATCAACGTTCCAAAATTCAAATGCTTTACGTTCCTGCTGTTAGGGAACCAATGAAACAGTTAAAGAACGCATCAGGGACTATTCTTTCAAGAATCTTAAATAGTATCAGTTGGCCGGAAGATATGAACCAACAAATAAAGGATGAAATGAGTCCAGTTAATGATTTATTCAATAGTATTGAAGGCGTAGGTGGAATAAAAGAGATTATAGGAGAACAGTGGAAAAAATATCATAGTGACTCACGTTATAATGAGGCTAAACTTGAATTCAATAGTACTACACTGGAATCGATACTTAGTAAAATAGAGGTGCAATTTTCACCATCTGTTGAATCTAATCCTTATACTGTAGATAAGTTAGGTGATGGTTTGCAATCTTTATTTTATTTATCCCTAGTTTCATCATTATTAGAGGTAGAGAAAAAAATTTCAAAAAATTCAGGTGCAGCACTAACTATTTTAGCTGTTGAAGAACCGGAAAATCATATATCTCCACATTTGTTGGGGAAGGTAGTAGAAAACTTAAATGAAATATCGCAAATTAGCAATGCACAAGTTCTATTAACATCTCATAGTGAATCTATAATTAAAAATATTTCACCAGAAGAGTTATGTCATTTAAGAATTGATAAAACTACATGCTCTACTGTTGTTAGCAGTATTATACTTCCAAGTAAAAGTTCCAATGCATACACATATATAAAAGAGGCTATTAAAGCATACCCAGAAGTTTACTTTGCAAAACTTGTAATACTAGGTGAAGGAGATACAGAAGAAATAATTCTACCAAAATTACTAAAGGTAAAGGAAATTTCTTCATATGACACAGGGATTTCAGTAGTTCCATTAGGTGGAAGGCACGTAAACCATATGTGGAGATTACTTAATCAATTAAATATCCCCCATATAACCTTGTTGGATTTAGATTTAGAACGTGGTGGTGGAGGTTGGAGTAGGATTAAGTATGTAATTAAAGAACTAATTGAAAATGGTTACGCTAGAAATAAATTGTTAGAAACAGAAGAAGGAATTTTATCAGAAGATGAATTCAGTAAAATGCATAAGTGGAAAATTAATATTGATATTTTAACGCCTTGGATAGAAATGTTAGAAGAATATAATGTCTTTTTTTCAAGCCCCTTAGATATTGATTTTCTTATGCTTGAAAGGTTCCCAACCAAGTATAAAGAAACAATGAGTATAGGACCTAGATTACCAGATAAAGAGACAGAACCCGATAGTTATAGAAAAAAGGTTATATCATCCATTCAAGCTACACTCAAAAATGAAAATGCCACTGGTTATACATATTCACAGGAACAACATGAATTAATGGTGTGGTACAACTCCCTATTTTTAGGTAGAGGTAAACCAAGTACTCATATTGATGCTCTAGCAAGGTTATCCGATAGCGAGTTAATAGAAAAGTGTCCAGAGGTCTTCGAAAGATTAATCAATAAAATTAGAAGTTTGATTAGTTTGTAGGTGATTTAATGATAAAAGAGGAATTATGGAAACCAACAGATGGGATTGTTCTAGAAGAAGCTGCTTATCAAGTCGTAAGGAGTCAAGAAAATACTTTGGTAATTGCTGGACCGGGGGCAGGAAAGTCAGAATTGTTAGCTCAACGTGCTTCTTATTTATTGGAGACAAATATATGTAAAGATCCCCAAAAGATACTTGCAATCAGTTTTAAGGTTGATGCAGCTGATAATTTAAAAAAGAGAGTAGAAAAGAGAGTGGGGGGCGATTTAGCGAAAAGGTTTGAATCCAGAACATTTGATTCTTTTGCTAAATCCATTCTAGATAGATTTAGACTAACGTTACCAAGCGGATGGCGTCCGGATGCAGAGTATAACCTCGTTTTTAATGATCGAGAAGTAATGGATATTGCCACTGGTTATATTAAAAAGGAACATCCTAACTTTCCAAATTGGCAATATGAAATACAAAAGGATCGGCTGGTGAGAAGTTTAACTAAAGATCCATTGCATTTACTTGGCGAAAGAGAAGATGATTTATATGGTTGGGTAACAAAAGAACTATGGAAAATAATGATAAAAGAAACTTCATCTTTTCAAAGTTCATTAACATTTCCTATGATATCTAGATTAGCAGAATATATATTAAACTTTAATTCATTTATAAACACTGCACTAAGATTGACATATAGCCATATTTTTTTAGATGAATTTCAGGATACAACTTATGTTCAATATGATTTACTAAAATCAGCATTTTGGGGTTCAAGGTCTGTTTTAACTGCGGTGGGTGATGACAAACAAAGAATAATGGGTTGGGCAGGGGCAATGGCTGATTCATTTAATGCCTATTCTTCTGATTTTAACGCTAAAGGTTTTCAATTAATTTTTAACCATCGTTCTGCTCCGAGATTGATAGAAGTACAAAATGTATTATCTCAAGCAATTAGTCATAATACCACCCCTGTAAAGTGTACAGATAAATGGTCAAAAGATGATGGAGTTTGTGAAGTGTGGACCTTTAATGATTATATTCAAGAAGCAAAGCACATTGCGAAATTTTTAAGTGTTAAACTTCAATCAATTAATCCACGAGATATATGTATAATTGTTAAGCAACAAGAGAGTGTTTATGCCAAGCGAATTATTGAAGAATTACAAAATGTAGGAATTAATTCAAGGATTGAAAAGGATTATCAAGATCTATTATCAGAAGAATATGTTCAGTTGATAGTAAATACACTTTATCTTACGATTTTTAAAAGTTCTCCAACGAGATGGCAAGAAGTTATTAAACTAAAATCTGAACTGGATGGAATTGATTATAATGAAGATTTGAAAGCAATGTGGGAAATTGAAGAAGACTTTCAAAACTTTATTTCCCGATTAAAAGGTAAAATAAATAGTATAAGTGACATTCACAATGAAATACCTCAAATACTTGATGAAATAATAGATTATTTCAGCTTAATTAAACTTAAAAATTACTATCCAAAGTATTTGATTGGCAACTTATTAAAAAATACTAGGGAAAAATTTCATCAAAAAATAATTGAATCTTATATAGAGCATAGACAATGGGATAAAGCAATTGAAGATTTTTTAGGGGTTTATAGTATACCGATTATGACTATTCATAAAAGTAAAGGATTAGAATATGAATGTGTATTCTTTATTGGTCTAGAGGATGATGCCTTTTGGAGCTTCAGGAGCCAATCAGATTCTGATATAAGAGCGTTTTTTGTTGCCTTATCTAGAGCGAAAAGAGAAGTATATTTTACGTTTAGTGAAATCCGAGAAATTATGAAATATAGGAAATTACAAACAACATATCAATCGAAGTCTATAATTTCTTCGTTATATGATCTTCTAGTTGAAGCAAATGTAGAAACAAAAAATCTTACAAAAACCGTATAATGTTTTTAAATGAAAAATTAAAGGGGACGAAATATGCCTAATCTATCCCAAATCGAAAAAGGAATTTTTATGAAGTTGTTTAATAGAAGCGGTTATGTCCTGAATTTCTCTACAAATGACTTTGACGTGTTTACAATGGAAAGTGTTGGGGTTCCATTATGTGAGAAGTACAAACTATCTAAGGGTAAATCTTTAATGGCTTATATTAATGAGGCTTCAGACGACAACACAGTAAAGTTGTTAAAAGATTTATTAGATTATTATGAAGTCTATTTTGAATACGAAATTGAAAGCGACGGCGAGTATTCAAAAACTTATTACCGCTGCAAAGATATAATGGCTCGAATCTTATACAACAATACCCCTCTTGCTTCTGTTGCTGTAGAACTAAAGGAGAAATTTTCAAGTACATATCTTTCTACACAGATTGATTTAATGTTAAAAATGCAGTCTGAAAATCCAACTGAAGCAATTGGAAAAGCTAAAGAATTGGTTGAGAGCTGTTGTAAAACTATTCTTGATGAAAATGAAGTAGTGTGGGAAAAAAACTGGGATGTTGGTCAGTTGACTGGTGCAGCAGTTAAACTTCTCAAGTTAATGCCTAAAGATATACCCGATACAGCCCCGGCATCTGGTGAGATGAAATCTATTTTGGGCAATTTGCGCGCGATAGCTACAAATTTGGCAGCGTTGCGCAACCCTTATGGTAGTGGACATGGGAAAAGTGCTACATATAAAGGACTTGAAGAGCGACATGCAAAACTTGCAGTTGGCAGTAGCATAACGCTTGTTAGTTTTCTTTGGGACACTTATGAAAGTCGAGGTATTTTAAACCGTGAAACGAATTAGTGAGATAACAAAACGTGATATCCTCGATTTGTTTCAAAATGGCATTGAAATAGATGAATGGTTTGAAACAAAAAAAGTTACCTATCCTTATTTTGGTCGGATGAATGAGCTTGATTTTCTCAAAAGATTATATGATTTGAAAAGTATGCGGAGTTTGGATTCAAGGTTTCAGGATGCTGAAAGTGACATTTGGCAACATACGGTAAACAATGATGATTATCCATCCTGTTGGGTATTTGAGGATGAACGATTCCAATTGAAGAACGGTAGCGATGAAAAATACTTGAAATTTATTTGTGAGATTTTTCATCCAGCAGTTAGGTTTGAAAAAGGATATTGGAAGGAGTTTCTTGCAGAGGTAAACATATTATTGCAAAACGATGGATACGAACTTTATCCAGCAGCAAAAATATCTAGCCGGGATGTCTATGGGTGGAGAATATTTCAATCAGAAGAAAATAGTATATTTATTCCTTACTCTCAAAGAAATTTTAAAGCGATAAAAGAGAAAAGAATATCATTATCTATTAAACGTAATGCAAGAAATCAGATTTACCAACTTCTAGAAAAGTATAATGACATCTATCAGAAAACGGATGAAACAGGATTTTCGTATAATGTTTCAATAAGTGAAGAAGTTTTCAATGATTTACGTCAGTTTTACACTCCTAAATGCTATAATGATCAAAAGCAATATGTGGAAACCAGTAGCCTACAAGATTTTGTATACCACAGTTCGCCTTTCTGTGTAATGGATACGATAGAACTTTTTGTGAAGCATAGCTGTTCCAACGAATTCGAAGCGCAACTTAATGCAATATTGAAGCTGAATGATCTTGATTTGAAATTAGATAACGGAAAAATTGTAACCACGTTCGACAATCATATAAAAAAAAGCACATTAGTTTTAATTGAAGAGGCGGGACTCAAAGAGTTGCTTCAGGAAGCCATTCAGTATTACGATGAAGGAAATTTGAAAATTGCCGTTGAAAAACTCTGGGACGCTTTTGAAAGACTGAAAACATATCACTCTCCCACATTAGATAAGAAGAAATCGATAAATAGAATTATTTGCGATATGAGTAACAACAAAGAACCGTATAAAATGATGTTTGAAAAGGAATTTCATGAACTTACGGCTATTGGTAATAACTTTAGAATTCGTCATCATGAAACTACAAAAACAGATATTGAGGATAATAGACACTATGATTATTTTTATAAAAGATGCCTATCATTAATTTCGGTTGCAATTCAATATTTGAATATTGGATAATTAATGTAAATATAGTCTTTCCGGATACGTAGCTCTATATATGTTATTAATATCTAAACAACACGCACTGAACTAACCGGACATAATTAAGTAAACGGTAAATTCCACTGCGCTTGCTATTGATTTTTTACAGATAGCTCTTTTACAAGTTGATAATGGAGAAATAAGAAGTTGAAACATCCATCTTGGTTCACATCAAAATTATATTACACAAATTTTACACATAGCAATTACAAAACATTGTAAAATCAATACTTAAAGGCCTATTTCGACCCCGACCACCGGTATCATATGTAAAATAAAGTCAATGCTTTGAGTAATTCAGAGTATTGGCTTTTTTGTTGTTTCTTGTATATAGGTGAAATGCTAATCCTGTGGACAACAAGAAATGATCTTAATATAGAAGCATCCTTATAAATCGTTTATATTGTAAATAGTGCTAGAATTTTGATTGTACAAAATAAAAGAATAGAGGAGAAAAAAGTATGGGAGTTTTCCGTTCAGTTGGGAAAGGGATAGGAACAGTTGGTGGCGGTCTTATTGGGGGAGCGGTAAAACTAACTGGTAAAGCAATTGGAACGAAATTTGAAAGTACAGGTGAATGGATAGAAGAAATCGGTGAAAATGTTAAGACTGCCTCAGAAGTAGCATTCGACAATGCAGGACAATTTGTTGATGGTGCTGTCCAGGGTACATATGGCTTAATTAAACAAGATGAATATTATAAACAACAAGGATTGGAGGATTTGAAAGATTCCACCGGAAGAACGATAAAAGGTATTGGATCGGCCATTAAATATACGGCCAAAAATGTTGGAAATACCTATACTGGATTTCGAAGTGGAGATGATCAAAAGACTATCCGCGGTTTGAAAAATCTAGGGAAAGTAGTTGCGATCTCCACTCTTGCGGTTGGAGTTGTGGATTTAATAGATGGTGCTAATATGATTGAAGCAGAAGAATTAGACACCAGAAATGATAGTTTAGCAGGTTTGGAGCATCCTGAAACTGGTGTCCCATTCTTGGAAAAAGAAGTTGTAGTTAATGGGCAGCCTTTCGCTGGTACATTTCCAGTATTCGATTCAGATTTCTCTGTTATCATAGCAGAAGATTTATATTATGAAAGTGATGCGGTTCATTTTGGGATAGCCAATGACACGTTATATCAAGCTATTCAGGGGGAGCCTAACCTTACTAGTGAGTTAGGTCTTTCACAAGCTGATATACAATCGCTGGCGAACGGACAAACCCCCGAAGGATATACATGGCATCATAGTGAAGAAGCAGGGGTTTTACAGCTTGTAGATGAGGAAATTCATGCGCAAACAGGACATACAGGTGGCCGTGAAATCTGGGGTGGAGGAAGCGAATATCGTTAAGGGAGTGTGAGTTACAGGAACGATTCGATTAAATTTGTAAATTTCACCAAATGAGTTAACTTTATGGAGGACTGTTTTTTGACTAAGAGAGGAATTATCATTTTTATCAGTATTATAATTGCACTTTTTTTGTGTGTATTTTTCTATATTTTTAATCTATGGCAAGAATTTATGAAAAGTGAGTATGACGATGGCTACAGGGATGGAGCCGAACATGGATTTGATGTGGGATACACGGTAGCGGCTGAATTAGTAGCATCTGAAAAAGGCTATGAAGATAAGCATGAAGACGAAATAGAAGTAGTCTATAGAAAAGATTATGAAAAGGTATATCAAGAACGTCTTAAAAACGTAGCTGTCCTTTTTTCTAGTGATTATATTACTGAATGGGGAAAAGGACAAGCTATAAAACAATATCGTCAAGGCTATGAAGATGGCTACCGATACGGATATAAAGATGGCTACGATGAAGAATATGATCATGCATATTTTACCGGCTTTTTTGCTGGTGAAAAGGCATATAAAAAAGAAAGCGGAAGATATCTCACGGAAAAAGAACTAGAAGACAATGAAGAAGTTTATAACAAAGAGTATCAAGAAACGTATGAAATGGGCTACAAAGAAGGTTACGCGGAAGCGGAAGCAGAAGCCATTCAAGCTGATAAAGACCGTGAGCGAAATAAATATCGTGAGGATATAACTGAAGACGATATAAGTTCTTGTTTAGAAGATGGTGGTACAAGAGCTTTGTGTGTAGATTAAAATAACAGTAAAGAAACATGTCAAGAAAGCCGCTAGTACCGGCAACCACTTTATACTTTCGAGTAACATGGAGAAACATTATGACACTATTTGAACCCAATAAAAATACATTAGATTTTATATCAACCTATAAATTGTTTGAGGACGATGTTGTGCAACAAATTCAGTTGCAACATCGTTTGGAATTAGTGGCTGCCTTTGATATTCAAAAAGGGATGCATGTTTTGGAAATTGGTTGTGGCCAAGGGGATACAACTGCTGCACTTGCAGATGCTGTTGGGGAGGATGGCCATGTTGTTGCTATTGATATAGCGAGCCGAGATTATGGGGCACCGTTAACATTAGGACAAGCTACAGACCGAATAAAGAATTCAGCGTTGGGAAGACGGATTCAATTTCACTTTGAAACAGATTTTAGCTCATTTGAGTTAACTGAAACATTTGATGCAGTGGTTTTATCCCATTGTTCTTGGTATTTTAAGAGACCTAGAGAATTGCAACAATATTTTCTAAAAATACGTGGGATGACGAGAAAGTTATGCTTTGCTGAATGGGATCTCGATTTTACAAACTTGCAACAGCGTTCACATTTTTATGCTGCTTCGATCCTCGCATTATATTCAAACTTTGTCGATAACGATGGAAATATTCAAAATCTATTTGATAAAATTCAGATTCAACGGATGCTTGAACAAGTTGGATATCGAATAGACAAACAATCGACAATTAATGCTACCTATTTACAAGATGGGCAGTGGGAAAAGGACTATGCAAACAGTATCCGCTCGGAATTTCATGGCGTTTCTGACATGCTGCAAACAATGATAAATAGCTATTATGAGCTGATGAATGTTCCAAATGGAGATGCGCAGTCTTTAAACAGTTTTATTATTTGTACAAAGTAATTGATATGAATATGATACGATCATGCAAAATGTGAAGGACGATAAGGTAATTCTCGCCCCGCTCGATTGAATATTACTTTTTTAATCAGACGTTCTTTCATTTTTTAGGTCTAAAAATTTGATAATCTCTTCAACATGTTGAGCTTTTGGATAGTTTTTGTATAGGCTACTGGATAGTCTAATGGGATCACCAAAAAAGTATCTTTCATATTGGGTTTGCCTTGTTCCGAATGAACTCATCGTAAGATCCCATGCCAAACGGAATAGTTTAACTCGGTCCTCGGCATTCATACCCTCGGTTTGAAGATATTGCTCTAGATCTGCCCTTATTTCAGAATGAAAGTCTCTTTCGGTTGGGATGGAAACCATTCCGCTCGCACCAATTAATTGGATAATTTCGCTGAAACGGGGATATATTCTAGGGAAAATGTTACTGGCGACTTGCAATGGGATCATGCTGGGACGCATGCATTCCCATTCATCTAATTCTGCATCATTTTCTGACTTCCCTAATAGTGCTTTCATCGTTTCAAGACCAATGATGATTTCCGAAAGTTTTTCTTGTATATGCTGATACTCTCCAACATTAATCGCCTCAACGAGAAGTTGTGCCACACCAAGCAAAAATTCTGTTTTTACAATTTGTCTGTTAACTACTTGATGGTACGCAAAAGTGTGAAAAGAGCTTCGATTCAAAAAGTCATCTGCTGCTTCGACATTATCGTAAAAAAATACACGGTCCCATGGAACTAATACATTGTCAAAGACAACAATTGAATCCATCTCTTCATAGCGTGAGCTTAGAGGATAATTGTAAGAAGAGTCTCCTCCTACAAACGATTCTCTACAAATAAATTTTAGTCCTTTTGTATTTGAAGGGATGAAAAAGGCGAATGCTTCATTACAGTCTAAGGACAATCTTGAAGTAGAAATAACCAATACTTCATCTGTCAAACCGCCCTGCGTAGCAAGGAGGCGAGCTCCTTTTATAATCAATCCTTTTTCATTTCGTTCGATAACCTTTGCGGAGATAGGCTTCTCAGACAATCCCAAATAGAGCTGGGAACGATTCACCTGGGGAGTAACAAATGTATGTGTAAACGAGAGGTCATGTTTCATCGCCCTTTCGTATAGGGATTGAATATTTTCTGGAAAACAATTTTTTCTATCTTTTAATAGGGAAGAAGAGGAAGCGAAGCTCATCACAGCTGTGTTCATATAGTCAGGACTCCTTCCCATCATTCCGTGAGTGATTCTTGCCCAGTGTTCCATCATCTTTCTTCGTCTCTTTAAGTCCTCTTTTGTTTTCGGCTGCAAATAGGAAAGTCCAATAGGCTCTTTCTTATCAGGTAAAAAGAAAGTCATCTCCTCTCTTAGTGCGGGGTCATTTTGCAAATCATAAAGGGAAGTCTTTGCCTTAAGAATTCCTTTAAAAGCGTGATGTTCAGAAATTTTCCCCTTAATCTTTTCACCATCAAACCAAATTTCATTTTCCAATTTATTTATACGATCAATAAATTCTTTTCCGTTAATGGTTCCCATCTGTTATTCGCTCCTTTTGTTGCAACAACTCACGAAAAACGAACTAACTAAGCTATATTATTTTATTATTTCCCGACAGAAGACTCCCTCTTCAATCGTGCGAAGGGCATAGCCCAACGATAAGTGGGAGATGAATGTCGGTTGGCAGTAGCTAAAAACTCCCCCACATGATAAAATAGGAATATATGTTCGCTTAGGAGGTGAAGGTAATGCTAGCCAACAAAGCCTATAAATTCCGTATGTATCCAACTAAAGAACAGGAAATCCTCATAGCCAAGACGCTCGGATGCAGTCGTTTTGTGTTCAACCGCTTTTTGGGACAATGGAATGATACCTATAAAGAAACCGGTAAGGGATTAACCTACGATTCTTGTTCTGCTGAACTAACACAGTTAAAAAAGGAATTAGTATGGCTAAAAGAAGTTGATAGCATTGCTCT
>NZ_JAUSTU010000043.1:0-11885 GCF_030813005.1 Anoxybacillus andreesenii | reverse complement strand
TAGGCTATTGTCGTTATGTAATTACTTCCAAGACTGACAAATACATTGGCGGAATTATTAAGATTTAGCGTCATAGACATTGATTGAAAACACGTTGTTTCATTGGTTACAAAGCGCATATTTTTCTTTTCGCCGTCTATATCATAAATAAACTGGCCTTTTTCTTGTTCATACATTTTATCGTAAAAACTTTCGGAGGCTATGCTCCCAACCTCATTTGTAGGGTGAGAAATATATGCTTTATTCTTATCCAGAATAAGGGCGTACCCCTTTTCACCAACCTTCACTTGATTCGTCAACTCTTGTAAATAGCTCAGACTAATATCGACAGATACAACTCCTGAACCATCTTTCGTAATTTTAGAAATGGCTACAACCATATCGTCTGTTCCAGCAGAAACATAAGGATCCGATATAATCACTTCACCTTTCTTCTCCATTGCATTTTTATACCAGTCTCTTTTTCTCGGATCAAAGTCTTCTGGTATATCTTTATGAGGCTCTTGTATGAATAACCCCTCTTCTGTTCCAACAAAAATCCCCTGAATCTCTGGGTGCAGTTGTGCATATTGTTTAAATATTTCACGTACCTTAGGGCTGCTTTCCCCTTCGTACATTTGCGCTGTAATATTTTCTGATGTGACCTCAATATCATGAATTTTGGACTCTATCGTATTATCAATAGTGAGATTTAATAGGTCAATATTCTCGCCTATCCCAGCCAAGACCTCATTCTCAACCGTATTTTTAGCAGTTATCGTTGCAATGATCCCAATACTAATAGAAGGAACAATTAATATGAAAGAAAAGGCTAGTATTAATTTTGTCTTAATATTCCTAAAAAGATTTTTCATCAAAAGGACCTCTTTCCAATTTTCCGTTTTATTGATCAAAGAAACTCACAATTCAGCTATAAACGTTGGGGCTTAGAAATGTAATAACCTTGAAGCAGAGGGACTCCCAATTTCTTAGCTGCCAGCAAATCTGCCCTGGTTTCAATTCCTTCTAAAACCAATTTCATTTTTTCATGTGTAAATTCTAAGAAGAGCAAGATTAACTCTTGCTTATCAATTGAGTCAGAAAGATCTTTTGATTTTGCAGGGTCTAATTTTACAAAGTCAGGAGATAATAACTCCATTTTTTTTAACGAAGCTCTATTTACAGACAAATCATCAAAAGCAATACGAAACCCAAGGGATTTTAAGAAAGCTAATCGTTTCAAAAAGACGAACTGCCCCCATATATTTTCTTCAATATGCGTTTCATTAATTTCGAATACAACCATCTCTTTCATATTAGGAAACTTAAGAAGCAGGTCAGTTATAAAATTCTCAAATTGTTCGTGAATAATAGTTGAGGGGAAAATATTAAGAAATAAATAATGATTTTTTAGATAAGAATGAGGGTATGCTTGTATTGCATTGGTAATGCATTCTGTGTCAAGTTCATACAAAACCCCTCTATTCCTGGCGTCATCAATCATTGCGAGAGGATTAATTCGTGGTGTTGATCTCATTAACGCCTCATATGCAAAAATGGCATCATTACTCGAATCCATAAGAGGCTGATACTCGCTATATAGTAATTTATCTTTCATTAGTTGTATGATGTTAAATGCTCCTATTTTACACCCTTCTTTCTATGTAAATACATAATATAAATATTAATTGATTAGATGAGCCTTTAATCTGTAGATCCCATCACTTATCTATATGTAATTCTTTTATATCGCCCAGCCACACTATGTGAACTCCGATTCATTCTTACCCCAATCTCCTTAAAAGTCAGTCCATTTTTACGCAATTCCAAAAGCCTCTGATCTTCTCCTGTTGTCCAATATTTATAATTTTTCTTTTTAATGATATGGTTGTCTCTTTCCTTTTTACGTTCATGATCTACCCACTCGGGTTCAGGCAATAATACTTGAGAATTAATATTGCTAAACTGGATCTTTTCCTTATGCATCTCGGCCCAATTCCAAAAATCTATCGGATCTATAAAATAGAAACTTTTTGATCTCCTTACTACTCTTTTCATACACGGTAGACCATGATTCTTAGCCCAACCTCTGATAGTGTTTCTTTCTATTTTTAAAATTTTGGCTAATTCCCCCATTGTCACAAAACCTGTTTGTGCTTTTGTATTCGATATTCCCAACCGATTCATCTTCAGTCTTACAGATTCGTAAGAACGATCCAAGTTTTTAGCGATTGTTGTGATTTTCTGGAATCCTATACATTCTTTTAAGTAATTTATTTCATCTTTGCGCCATTCCCTTCTCACTTTTTCCCATGTTCCTCCTTCTACACCTTTCAAAAGTTCTCTATGCCTTTAGTTGATTTAATAAAGACCTCTCTTTTTTACTGTTTTAAAACATTGCATTTTCTATTTATCTTAATTATAAAAAAGACTATTTCCGACACCGTGAAATAGCCAAATGGTTCTGACTAGAATGATTAAAAATTTGGTATAGTGTTAATCCTTATTACATTTCACCGCATCTTTTGACCTGTTCATTTCTAACTTCAAATCCATTTTTTAGGTCAAATTACTAAACATTTAGAGATTATAGATACAAGTTCCTAATATTTCAAGCGAGTTTCAACAATTTATGATACATTCCGACAAATATTAAATCTTACTATTATGCTATAAATTTCCATAATTTATATATTATAGAAAGATTGAAACAAAAAAATATCCAATATACGGTATTTGCAACTAACCTAATACTGTACGCTGTGCCAACAGAATAACTTTTCCGATTTTGCATTCAAGACATAAATATCAGGCAAGAGTACTTCGACAGAAGGACTTATACCTTCCTATCTCCTCGAATGAGCAACAGACCATGCGCTAAGATTAGATTTTAATGTCCAGCAGATATGCTAATCTGAGATGTGCTCAGTGTTTCCGAATTGTTTGCGATGTAGCTTTCTCCGTCATTTCTTCTAATGGGTCATCACAAAGAAGCCAAACCCCTTCCTTTCCATTCCCATTAAACATCACTCTAAAGAAGGAAGAGAACAACTTCCTTCTTTGAAAAGTTGTTTTCTTCCTTCTTTTTCTTTCATTGCAATGATCAACGTCTTTACATTTACAACAACAATTACACTCACTCAGGCAACTACATTTACGTTCGACTACTTCAAAGGGACGCATCATGTCATAATCTTCATGCTCCAAAATATGACAATGGAAAACATAGCGTCCTGTAAATGGACCAAACTTCATCATCACCCTTGTAATGAATAGTGTGTGGACAAACATACTAGGACAACACCTATTTTTAGACGATCCCTACACAACAGCAGCCATAACACGGAATTTCTAGCGAAGTAGAGGATTCATATGTTCAATCTTTATGAACATCCTTGTTTATTTTCCTTGAAACAGGTAAAAAGTAGAAATACTTGGATAATGGAGGTTGGTCTTTATGGAGATATCGTGGATGGCATTTACTATGATTGTACTGGCAAGCTATCGACTTACACATTTGATTGTTTTTGATAAAATAACAGAATTCATTCGTAATCCCTTTCTAATCAGGAAAAAAATATCCGAGAAAGAGACAAAAATGATTCCCAAATCTTCTATGGGCTACCTCTTAACTTGCTATTGGTGTACAGGAATCTGGTGTGCTTTATTATTGGGAGGATTGTATCTATGGATCCCTTCCATTGCACAGTACATCATTTTTATTCTTGCCATTGCTGGTGGACAAGCAATATTGGAATCATTTGTGGGTGTGAATATAAAAAGAACGGCGCTATACTCAGAGGAAACAAAGGAATTGAAATAATTCGAGGATTGTTCATAAAATAATTGGATTCTTCCTTAGATTCGGGAAGACCTTCTCATTAAGAAAACGGAATGGCTTTAACACGAGCCACTCCGTTTTTTGTTCAATGAAAGAAAGAAATTAAAAACTTTGGGCCTTCTGACCTTGTTCTACTTCGTTCCGCGTTCCAAATATCATTTTCAATAATGGCGGGGTAACAAGTGTCGTTACAATCACGACAATAATCATTGCTGTGTAATATTGAGACGGTAACAGGCCACTTTCTAATCCCATCGCAGCTAAGATTAAAGCAACCTCTCCCCTTGAAATCATTCCTGCACCAATTCCAATTGAAGACTTTGTATTAAATCCAGAAATCTTAGCTCCAATTCCTGATCCAATAAGCTTTGACAGGATCGCAATCATGGAGAATACAAGTATAAACACGACTTGTTTACCAATTCCAGCAAATGAAACAGCTAACCCAATACTAACGAAGAAGAAGGGAACAAAGACTCCATTTGCAATGGGTTCTGTTTTATGCTCAATTTCTTCCTTAAACTTGGTTTGTGAAATCGCAAGACCTGCAAAGAAGGACCCAATAATCCCAGCAACGCCGACAGCTTCTGCAAAATAGGCGAAGCCAAAACAGATAATTAATCCTGCACTTAAAACAGCCTCAGTAATCTTAAATTTGGAGATTATCTGAATAAATTTAGGTACCACCCATTTAGATACTAGAATAATAATCACAAAGAATATAATTTTCTTTCCGATCAGCAAGGCAAGATTCGTATCGGACCCAGCAAAGAGGCTCATCGCAATGGCAATGAGGATGACAACAATAATATCGTCCAATACAGCTGCCCCTAATAATACAGAGCCTTCCTTACTATTTAACCAGCCAAGCTCCCTTAGCGTTTGAACCGAGATGCTAACTGAAGTGGCTGATAATAATAACCCAATAAAAATCGATTCCGCAGATGATAGTTGATAGAATTGGGCTAAAACGTAGCATAATAGAATCGGTGCAATCACACCACCTACCGCAACGAGTAAGGCTGCTTTCATATTCTGGTTTAGATCCTTTAGATTGGTTTCCAATCCAGCCAAAAACATTAAGAGCAACACACCAATATTACTAAAAACACCGATAATTTCTGTATCATTCACCCATCCAAGCAGCGCTGGTCCCAAAATGATGCCAACAATTATTTTACCTAAGACAGAAGGCTGACCCATTCGAATACTTAATTGACCAGCAATTTTCGTCGCAAGTAAAACAATAACAATTTGTAAAATGAACATAATTACCTCCACAAGAAAATTTTTGAACAAAAAAACACATGGAGGGGCCTATGTGACAGACTCCTCCATGTGTTACTTTCGTTCATCATTTAATTATGAACCATGATAACAGTTCTAATTTCGTTTGTCTAGTTACGAAAAACATTATTAACTAAATACTTCGGATTTAGTTAATAATAAGGTTGAATCCTTCTCGGTGTTTTGGTTCTTTTTGTATAAGCATTACAAAAACAGCCAGATGACATTGACAAACATTTCGAAAAATTATAATATAGAAATCCTGCCAAATATATATTGGCATTAAGGGGACTGTGAAAAGTTCATTCTTCTTTGAAAGGGATGGATCCTATGAATAAAGAGCAATTAGTAGAAAGTGCACGTAAGATCATGGATAAGGCCTATGTACCTTATTCCAAATTTCCTGTTGGAGCAGCATTATTATTAAAAGATGGTACTGTTATCAATGGCGTAAACGTTGAAAACGTTTCATTTGGTGCAACCAATTGTGCCGAGAGAACAGCTTTTTTTACAGCAATCGCTAGTGGATACAAAAAAGGTGACTTCCAAGCGATAGCTGTAGCAGGTGACACAGTTGACTTTCTTCCCCCTTGTAGTATTTGCAGACAAGTTTTAGCTGAATTCTGTTCACCTGAAATGCCCGTTTATTTAACAAATGAGAAGAAGGAAATAAAGGAATTAACGTTAAGAGAATTATTACCTTATGCATTCACCGATCTAGACATGTAAATATATCCTTATTCGAAAAAATAGTATAAGGGCAGGTTTTGAGTACTCCTACTTAATACCTACCCTTCTATGTGTTTATAGCCCTTGCTGGATCCCCACTTACCACAACATCATCTATTCTTCTTTTTTCCTTGGAAGCAATCTTTCCCGAATATGAAAATTCTCTTGTAGTATCTCATAGGATATTCAATTTCTCCAACTTTCTGTAAAATGAAAGTAATACGTACTGAAACTTGGTGAAAATTTTGAAAAAGTTATCAATAAAGCTTGGAGTCCTTTTTTTCCTAATCATTTTCGGTCTCATGACGTTCATGTTTTTCTTCTTGCACATGGAAATTACTGAATCAAGGGTGGAAGAGGAGTTGCAATCCTTACAGGCAAGAGGGAATTCCCATCGAGCGGTACTAGAAAAGCACCTTGATCAAGAAACGATTGACCATGTAGTCCTCATGGAATCCGAATCTACAACGGATGTTGTAATTTTGAATCGAGCTGGAGAAATCATGGGTTCTTCCTCTCCTTCAGAAACTTTAAGGAAATACTTAAAAGTACCAAATTCAAATATTCCAAGAGAAGGACAAGTCGTAGAAGCGAATTGGGAAGAAGAGCCGTACATATCTACGGTGAGTCCGATTCATATCAACGGGCAGGTATCAGGCTATGTCTTTATGTTTGAAAACACAGAATCCGTCCATTCCTTAATGAAAGGCTTAAATGAACATTTCCTTATAGCTGGATGTGTGTCCGTCATTTTTACACTCATTATTATCATTTTTCTTACAAAGGGAATGATCAAACCTTTGATTAGCATGAAGGAAGTAACCTATCAGCTAAGTAAAGGAAATTTTGCAGTTTCTTTACCGAAAACCTCAGACGATGAACTAGGTGATTTAGCCAAATCAATAGAAGTCTTTGCAAATGAGCTGAGCTATTTAAAACAACAGAGAAGTGAATTTCTAGCAAGTATATCCCACGAGCTACGAACGCCCCTAACCTATATCAAAGGATATACAGATATTGTCAAGAAGAGGGAGTTAAGCGAAGAGGATAGAAAAAAATATTTAAATATTATCTCGGAAGAAACCAATCGGTTATCTGTCTTAATTAAAGAATTGTTTGATTTAGCTCAAATGGATCAAAACTCTTTTGACATCGAAAAAGAACGGATTTATTTAAATCACTTTATGGATCGTTTGGAACAAAAACTCGCTCCCGCTTTCCAGGATAAAGAAAGGAATATTTTATTCGAGTGCGAAGAAAATTTGTTTCTGATGGCAGACCCCTTGAGGTTAGAGCAAATACTCATCAACCTATTGGACAACGCAAGGAAATACTCACCAGATGGGTCAAATATCAAGTTAAAAGCATGGAAATACAAAAATTCTATTCATATTACTATTGAAGATAATGGGAAAGGAATACCTGAAAAGGATATCCCCTATATTTTCAACCGTTTTTATCGGGTTGATAAGTCAAGGACTCGCTCTCTTGGAGGAGCTGGGCTTGGGCTCGCCATTGTTCAAGAACTTGTTCATGCACACGAAGGGGAAATCTCTGTAACTAGTACAGAAGGGAAAGGAACAATATTTGAACTTATCTTTAAAGGGGAATAGATTATGCGGACCATTTTATTAATTGACGATGAGCCAATGATGTTAGAATTATTATCTTTGTATATTTCTCCAGCTGGGTATCATTGTATAAAAAAAGAATCGGCAGCTGATGGATTAACGTATCTAGAATCAAACTCAGTTGATCTCATCCTTTTGGACATTATGATGCCTGATATGGACGGTTGGGAAGCCTGTCGAGAAATTAGAAAGCATTGGGATACTCCCATTATCATGCTAACGGCTCGGAGTGAAAAGTCAGATATTGTGAAAGGATTACAATATGGTGCAGACGATTATATATCAAAGCCGTTTGATGAAGAAGAACTTTTAGCTAGAATAGATGCTGTTTTAAGAAGGCATAAACCACTATCAACTAGAATTTCGTTCCAAGGGTTGTTACTAGATACCGAGTCCCACCATCTTCAATATCAAGAAAAGGATATTTCACTAACTCCGAAAGAATTCGCCTTGATGAAGCTCTTTCTTAGTAACCAGAACAAAGTATTTACTAGAGAACACTTAATCACAACCATTTGGGGATATGAAGTCTCGACAGAAGACCGGACCATCGACTCCCATGTCAGAAACTTACGGGATAAGCTACGAAAAGCTGGCTTTCCTGCAGATCATTTTTTACAAACCGTCTGGGGAGTAGGCTACAAATGGGTGACAAAAGAATAACTTTCCTTAGAAAATATTGAAGGATTGGCATTCGCCAATCCTTACTTATTACATCATATAACTACTTTGGCTCAGGGCGGACTCATAACAGTTACAATAGCACTGTACGGCAGCCGATTTCATAACATTCGAAAGGATACACTTCTATTTACCAAAAAGTAATGGCATCAAGAATACCCAATATGATAATGATTACTCCTGCAATCCTCTGAACAATTAAGCCAATCCTTCTACCCTGTTTCTTCATTAACTTTCCACTTAGCTCAAAATACCAAATCAAAAAGACAGCTAAGATTAATGGAAATGATGTTCCTATTGCAAATACACTTGGAAGCAAACCACCATAAGGAACCGTTATCTCCAAAGGCATAAGGGTCACGAAGAAAAGAGTAAACATGGTAGGACAAAATCCCAATGTAAAGCTCACACCCATCAAAAATGCCCCTATTTTTCCCTTTTTCGTAAATCGTTCCGGGATACTGCCGAATGATATCATTTTCTTGAATTTGATCACACCAAGCATGAAAAGCCCAATCAAGATGAGAATAGGTCCAACCAATTTTCTAAACCAAGGAAAATAAGTGATGAATGTTGATTTCACTTCATTTCCAAGTATCCAAACGATTAATCCAAATAGGGAGAAAACAACCATCTTCCCGATAATGAAAAAAATAACCTCTGCCCAAGCGATTTGTTTCTGCACTGATTTATTGCCGTATACGGTAACAGCACCTAAATTGGCTGTGAATTGGCATGGTGCGAGGGCTCCCACAATTCCTAATAGGAACGCAAAAAGTACAGGAATTCCTTCCATCCCTCTCGCTAGATTCAGAAAGGGTTGTGTAAGCATATTACTAATCTCACTAAACACTCCATACATTTTTCTGACCCCATTTGTTAAATTTCAATCTATTTCCCATAAGTCGAAGCGAGTTTTAGCTATATCCCTCTTTCCTTTGCTTAGAAACGAATTGATATGACCCCCATGCCACATACAATGAGATCATAAAAATACCAAGGGCAGATACCGTGTGAATGGGTCCCATCCACCCGTAAGGTGTATAGTATTGGAGGTTACATAGAAGAAATAACATCATACTCCATGCTTTATACTTTTGGGGGACCCCACCAGCACTCCCAAAGATATACATAAGCGCTGGAATAAATTCAAAAATCCTAACAAAAGCTTCGTGCTTTTTCCAAAATGAACCATCTAGAAAAATAGCCATACCCGCTAAATAAACTTGAATGATGATAGAAATCAGAAGAGCCCATGCTAACACTACAAATATCCTTTGGGAGGATTTTTGTATCTTAGCCTTCGTTGTTTCACTAATTTTCATCTAGTATTCTCCTTCGACAAACATAGCGATAATTATTAATGGCAGTTTTCGTACGGATTATAGTTGTGGAATGCCCAAGAAAAGAGCATTATAAATATACTATCAAAAAAATATGGAGATTTTGTGCAGAATGAAATATTTCACCATCCTGACAATATTAATACACTGTTAAACTTTGGAGTTGAATTCATATGCAATATGTGTATAATTTTAATTAATTGGATAGATTAAATGTTTTCTAGGGTTCCGCAACGTAAAGTTGGTCTGGTCCGAGAGAAAACTCACGCTTGACGTGTCACGGAAGGATAAAAGCCTGGGAGAAACTGTACAACAGTTTTCTCTTGGGCTTTTTTGATTTGTGGCAGAAAAAAATTGGAGGTGTCATTTCATGAACACAAATTGGCTTAAAGTTGTTGTGGCAGCCCTATTTGAAGTATGTTGGGTTATTGGATTAAACCACGCTGATGACTTTTGGACTTGGGCTGGTACAATCATATCCATCATCATTAGCTTCTATGGCATGATTATGGCTGGACGCAAACTCCCTGTAGGAACGGTATATGCTGTTTTTGTTGGCTTAGGTACGGCCGGTACGGTTATTTCCGAAATCCTGTTCTTTGGAGAACCTGTTAAAATGAGTAAAATACTTTTAATTTTGCTGTTGCTGGCGGGTGTAATTGGCTTGAAATTAGTGACAAAGGATGATGTTGAGGAAGGAGCTGAATCCTAATGGCCTGGATCTCTTTAGTTTTTGCAGGTTCATTTGAAATGTTTGGTGTGGCCATGATAAACAAACTTCATCATGACCGTAATTGGAAGTCACTAGCCCTATTAATTTTTGGATTTAGTGCGAGCTTCATCTTGTTATCTTACGCAATGGAAACACTGCCAATGGGGACGGCTTATGCCATATGGACGGGAATTGGTGCGTCTGGTGGAGCCATTTTAGGAATGATTTTATACGGAGAATCGAAGGATTGGAAGAGGATCGTTTTTATATGTATGGTTTTAAGTGCAGCTGTAGGTCTAAAACTTGTTTCTTAATGAGTATTTAAAGGCCCCATTTTTTCTAATTCTGAGAATTCATTCGGCATTCGGCTGTTTTTCTCACGTTAAAAATTTCACTCATGCAACTAATTTGCAAGGGGTTTACTAATATTAAAGACGGCAAAAAGATTGCTCTAGACCCACCCTCAACTTGATTGTTATGATATTTCAAGTGAGTTTTTTAGGGGGAACAGAATGATTGAGCAAAAGTATCATGACCTAAAATTAGGTGAACGAGGGGCAATCTTAAGTATTGTTATATATATCTTTCTTTCTATCATTAAATTACTTGTCGGATATATGGCTGATTCTGCTGCTTTAAAAGCGGATGGACTTAATAACACGACAGATATTATTGCATCGATTGCGGTTCTTATTGGGCTGAAGCTTTCTCAAAAACCACCAGATAAAGATCATGGTTATGGACATTGGAAGAGTGAAACAATCGCATCAATGGTGGCTTCCTTTATTATGATCTCGGTTGGTTTGCAAGTCCTGATTGATGCTCTTTCTTCCCTGTTTGAAGGAGGAAAAGGAACACCAGACATTCTCGCTGGTTATGTAGGTATTTTCTCTGCATTAGTCATGTATGGTGTATACCTTTATAATCATAAATTGGCAAAACGAATTAATAGTAAAGCTCTAATGGCGGCTGCGAAAGATAATCTTTCAGATGCCTGGGTAAGTATAGGAACAGCCATCGGGATATTTGCATCTCAGCTACGTATGCCATGGCTTGATACGATTACAGCGATTATTGTAGGATTACTAATTTGTAAAACAGCTTGGGATATTTTTAGAGAAGCCTCCCACGAGCTTTCGGATGGATTTGATGAGGAAAAGCTGCAAGTATACCAAGATGCAATTAGAAAAGTAGATGGTGTGAAAGGGATTAAAGAAATTAAAGGGAGAAGCTACGGGAATAATGTCATCATCGATGTGGTGATTCTTGTGAATTCTAAGCTAGGAATCACAGAGGCCCATGATATAGCAACATATGTTGAAAAAGTATTGATCGAAGACTATGGAATTTATGATGTTCACGTTCATGTTGAACCTAATTAATCATTAACTCCAAAATAAATGTAAGAGCATTGGATTTTCTAATGCTCTTTTGTTGTTCATAAGTAGGCACAGTCCGATTATTGGTGTCTTTTTGATATTCCTTGTTCTGGAGGGGGAGTTATGCGAGGATATTGGCGTACTCCCCTAAATTCTTCTTAGAATTAACCCGTTGATAATTTTTTATTTCTTTGGTTCAGTATGTTTTTCTTAAATTGCAATATTAAATGCAACATTTAATGAAATACCAGTAAACCCATGATTAAATAGACTGGGATACTTTGCGCAACTTTACATGGAGTG
>NZ_JAUSTU010000042.1:0-15505 GCF_030813005.1 Anoxybacillus andreesenii | reverse complement strand
ACACCCGTTCCCATACCGAACACGGAAGTTAAGCTTCTCAGCGCCGATGGTAGTTAGGGGCTGTCCCCTTGTGAGAGTAGGACGTTGCCGGGCAAGCGAAGAGTATCCAGTAGAGGGTACTCTTTTTTTTTGATCGAGAGAGCCAAGAAACTTGTGTAGAGTGGCCCTCATGCAGATACAATTACTTACTAGCAGCCTTGTCCAAAAAATGATGAACAAGATAAGGCCCTTTTTCCGTAGTGATATACAAAAAGTTATCAATTAGAGGATAGTCCTGATTAGGCATTGTTTTTACAAGCTCACTCCACCACTCCGTTTCATAACGAGCAATCATGCTTAGGTTATACAGAAGGAGATAGTGTATGATTAATTCATGGAATTGTAGACCTATCCCTTTTGTGAGAGGAAGAGCAAAGGATTTATTAGATAAATCATATTTTAATGGGAGATAGTCGCTCCCCTTTTTATTAAAAATTAGAGATTGGTCCTCGCTTCGCTGATGGGAGAAGTTTTCCATGGATTTGCTTAAAAAGAAATCAATAAAACGATTCTCCGTCATATGAAAGACGTCGAGGACATGCTTTGGAATACTAAATTCCTCGCCATTTTGGTTGACTTCTGCAAAGGATGGCTTGCCCTCGAATTGGAGAACTAAGTCACTAAGTTCAGGTACTTGCTTCAAAAGGCTGCCCATGGAAATTTTATCCCCTTCAAGATGTTTCATGTGAAACAATTTTTCAGCTACAAAGGGAAATAATCCTGTCTTCTGGAACTTAACCTCATCCAGAACAAATGAATATTGCTGTTTTTTTCTTTTTCTAGTAGAAACTCCATGAGCAAGCACGGAGGTTGTTTCTGGATAGTTGGGATCTACGGTAAGGATACAGGCTTTAATCAAATGGACAAGCCCGTAAAAAAGGAGGATAGGTTTAATAATTAACGGGGCTATTTTTGCCTGCTCATAATATATCTTTCCATGCTCAATATAGTAGATAAAAGGATAGCAGTTCTCATAGGCCTTTTGATCTGCAAGCTCTATCCCCCTTTTGCGATAACAATTCTTTAAGAAGAACTGTGTAGAGTGGGCTGAAAAGAAATAAGAGAATGAATTCCATTGAAAAGTATGCAAGAGTAATACCTCCAAATTATTGGCTGTTTTCGCACGTATAGTATTTTTCGAATGGCTTTAGTACCAGCCATTCGAAAAATACTGGGTATGTGTATGTATCAATTGACCAGCACTTTTCTCAGTTGTTTGAATCGATAGCCTGCATGAAACAATATTTTATCTTTTCTTTTTTGTTCAAAAGGAACAATGTTTGAGAAAAGAGTAAAATTATTAGAAAAATCCAACATATTACCTTATCCTTGACAGTATTTTAACCAATTGATAACCTACTAATAATATTTTCGAGCATATGAGGAGGTCCAAAAGATGTGGGAAAGTAAATTTGTAAAAGAAGGATTAACGTTTGATGACGTACTTTTGATTCCGGGTAAGTCAGAGGTTCTACCAAAAGATGTAAGCTTACAAGTTCATTTAACTGAGAAAATCAAGCTGAATATCCCTATTATAAGTGCTGGTATGGATACAGTAACCGAAGCTGAAATGGCGATAGCAATGGCTCGTCAAGGTGGAATGGGCGTCATTCACAAAAATATGTCGATTGAACAGCAGGCTGATCAAGTGCTAAAGGTCAAGCGGTCAGAAAGTGGGGTTATTACAGACCCATTTTTCCTTACGCCGGAGCATCAAGTTTATGATGCTGAGCATCTAATGGGGAAATACCGAATCTCTGGTGTACCCATTGTGAATAATGAACAGGAACAAAAATTAGTTGGAATCCTTACCAATCGTGACCTCCGTTTTATTCAAGATTATTCCATTATAATTTCCGATGTTATGACGAAGGAGAATCTTGTCACAGCTCCAGTTGGGACTACATTGGAAGAAGCGGAAAGCATTTTGCAGAAGTATAAAATAGAGAAGCTCCCACTCGTTGATGATAATGGTATATTAAAAGGATTAATTACGATCAAGGATATAGAAAAAGTAATTGAGTTCCCTAATTCTGCAAAGGACCAATCGGGCAGATTATTAGTTGGCGCGGCAGTAGGTGTGACAAAGGATACGATGAGACGTGCGGAGGCTCTAGTAAAGGCACAGGTTGATGCGATTGTGGTAGATACTGCACACGGCCATTCTCAAGGAGTCATCGATACGGTCAAGCAAATTAAAGAAGCCTTTCCGAATGTTGCCCTTATTGCAGGAAATGTAGCAACTGCTGAAGCAACAAGAGAGTTATTCGAAGCGGGTGCGGATATTGTGAAGGTTGGAATTGGACCTGGCTCTATTTGTACCACCCGTGTTGTAGCAGGGGTAGGTGTTCCCCAAATTACAGCTGTTTACGATTGCGCTTCAGAAGCTAGAAAGCACGGGAAGGCCATTATTGCAGATGGTGGAATTAAGTACTCTGGAGATATTGTGAAGGCATTGGCGGCTGGTGGCCATGCAGTCATGCTCGGAAGCCTGTTAGCAGGTGTTTCTGAAAGCCCTGGTGAAACGGAAATCTTCCAGGGGCGTAGATTTAAGGTGTACCGCGGGATGGGTTCCGTGGCAGCTATGGAAAAAGGGTCCAAGGACCGTTATTTCCAAGAGGATAACAAGAAATTTGTTCCCGAGGGAATTGAAGGGAGACTTCCTTATAAAGGACCTCTTACAGATACGATCTATCAATTAGTTGGTGGAATTCGTGCGGGAATGGGCTACTGCGGAACGGGTAACTTAGAAGAGCTGAGAGAAAAAGCACAGTTTGTTCGAATGACGGGGGCAGGTCTTAGAGAAAGCCATCCACATGATGTTCAAATTACAAAAGAGGCGCCAAATTACTCTCTATCATAAAATTTTAGGGCAGCTAGTGAAAAGCTAGCTAGCCCTATTTACTTTTTGAGGTACTAATAATAGGAAAATCCTCTGTCTATGCTTGACTATCGAACTGTGATAAAATAACAAGGGTGTAAATTAACAGTTGGAGGGCTAACCGTGAAAAGAGGCTTCATACAAAAAGGTTTCGTTTGTTTCTTGATATTTGTACTTATGATCGGGCTTATTCAAAAACCCGCAGCAGCAGCTGCACCAATAGATATTAATGCAAATGCAGTGATTCTAGTGGATGCAGACACTGGTAAGATTCTATATGAGCAGAATTCAGAAACCGTTCTAGGAATTGCCAGCATGACAAAGATGATGACAGAATATCTTTTACTAGAGGCTGTCAAAGAGGGCAAGGTAAAGTGGGATCAGGAATTTACAATTTCACCTGAACTTTCCAAAATGTCACATGATAATAAATTAAGTAATGTTCCTTTGCGAGTCGGCGCTAGCTATAAGGTAGAAGATTTATACGCTGCTATGGCAATAGAATCCGCAAATGCCGCAACGCTAGCAATTGCAGAAGTTGTTGCTGGAACGGAAGCTAACTTCGTCAAGATGATGAACGAAAAAGCAGCACAACTAGGACTAAAGGATTTCAAATTTGTGAATTCGACTGGACTTAATAACCGTGATGTAGCAAAGCACTTTCCTGAGATCGTAGGGGGTGCCGATGAAGAAAACGTTATGTCTGCTAGAGCGGTTGCCAAGCTAGCTTACCAGATGTTAAAAGATTTCCCTGAGGTATTAAATACTTCAAGTATTCCTGAAAAAACCTTTGCCAAAGATACAGAAGATAAATTTGTTATGGATAACTGGAACTGGATGCTGGAAGGATATCGAAACATAGCAGACAGATATCCAAACTATCAACAATTTACTTATGAGGGGCTAGATGGCCTGAAGACGGGTTCCACTAACTTTGCGGGCTATTGTTTTACAGGAACGGCTGAGCGAGATGGACAAAGATTTATTACGGTTGTCATGGGTACCAAATCAAATGCAGAGCGTTTTGTTGAAACGAAAAAGCTAATGGACTTTGCTTTCAATAGCTTCAAGAAGGAAGAGCTTATCCCGAAACATTATCAGGTTAAGGGGTCAAAAACGCTCCCAGTTGCAAAAGGAAAAGAAGATAGTGTCAAGATTTATACAAAGGATGCGATTCAAAGTGTTGTAGGCACGGATGAAAAGGATCAATATGAATTCGTCCTTGAAATTGATAAGAAGAAATTAAACGAGGATGGTGCCTTAACCGCTCCGATTAAAAAGGGAGACAAGGTTGGGACCTTGACTATTAAGCCAAAAGAAGGCGAAGAGGCGAACTATTTAAGCGAAGAAGGTCAAAAGAGTACAGCCGTAGATGTCATCGCTGCAAATGATGTTGAAAAAGCCAACTGGTTCATCTTGATGATGCGTGGAATTGGCGGTTTCTTTGGAGATATTTGGGGGAGTGTATCCTCAGCAGTAAAAGGCTGGTTCTAAGGTTAATATAATTTGAATATTTCAGATAAAAGGGGCTTCCTGTATTGACAGAAGCCCTTTTTTGTTGTTTAGTTTCATTAAGGAAAATAGTTTATTCCGATAGTTTTAGTACTTATTATTTTTTAGAAAAAGGGGATAGAACAATGATAACAGGAACAGACCGAGTGAAACGTGGAATGGCTGAGATGCAAAAGGGCGGCGTTATCATGGATGTTGTAAATGCTGAGCAGGCTAAAATTGCTGAAGAAGCAGGGGCTGTTGCAGTTATGGCTTTAGAAAGAGTCCCATCTGATATCCGTGCTGCTGGCGGTGTTGCACGGATGGCGGATCCACGAATTGTCGAAGAGGTAATGAATGCTGTGACCATACCTGTTATGGCGAAGGCTCGGATTGGCCATATTGTTGAAGCTCGAGTCCTTGAAGCGATGGGTGTTGATTACATAGATGAGAGTGAAGTTTTGACACCAGCGGACGAAGAGTACCATTTAAATAAACGAGATTTTACGGTGCCATTCGTATGTGGGTGTCGTGATTTAGGTGAAGCGGCCCGCCGCATTGGGGAGGGGGCTTCCATGCTTCGTACAAAAGGAGAACCAGGAACGGGAAATATCGTCGAAGCAGTTCGCCACATGCGCAAAGTAAATGCACAGGTCCGTAAATTAGTTCACATGAGTGAAGATGAAATCATGACGGAAGCAAAGCTTCTAGGAGCACCATATGAGATTCTATTAGAAATTAAGCGATTAGGCCGTTTGCCAGTTGTGAACTTTGCCGCTGGTGGGGTCGCAACGCCAGCAGATGCGGCTTTAATGATGGAGCTAGGAGCTGATGGGGTATTTGTCGGTTCGGGAATTTTTAAATCAGATAACCCAGCGAAGTTTGCTCGGGCAATTGTAGAAGCGACCACTCACTACCAAGACTATAAATTGATTGCAGAGCTTTCAAAGGAATTAGGAACACCAATGAAGGGAATCGAAATTTCTACTTTGGCACCAGAAGCACGGATGCAGGAACGTGGATGGTAAGCAAATGATAAAAGTAGGAGTATTGGCTCTTCAAGGAGCGTTTCGAGAGCATTTACAAGCAATTGAAGCATGTGGTGCAGCGGGGGTTGCCATAAAGAAAAAAGAACAGCTAGAAGAAGTTGATGGCCTGATTATCCCAGGTGGGGAAAGTACAGCCATTCGCAGGCTAATTGATCAATATGATTTTATGGATGAGTTGAAAAGATTCGCAAGCTCGGGAAAGCCTATGTTTGGAACATGTGCAGGGCTCATCATGCTGGCTAAGAATCTTGTTGGCTATGACCAATCCCATATTGGAGTCATGGATGTAACGGTTGAGAGAAATTCCTTTGGACGGCAACGGGAGAGCTTTGAGGCCAGTCTAGATATAGCTGGAATTGCCGATGATTTTGAGGCAGTCTTTATTCGAGCTCCCCATATTGTTGAGGCAGGTGAAAATGTCGAGATTCTCTCAAAGCATAATGGCCGTATTGTGATGGCACGTGAAGGAAACCTATTAGGATGTTCCTTTCATCCAGAGCTCACAGATGATTATCGAATTACCGACTTTTTTATTCAAATGATAAAAGAAGCGAAAAACCTTGCATAAAAGGGTTGCAATCGGAAGATAATTATAGTAAATTAAATTACAATCTTTCTATAGTGAAAGCAATGAGAGGAAATAGTAGCAGGAAGTTCGTTCTAGTAGAGAGCTGATGGTCGGTGGAAATCAGTGAGCGGCGCTTGTGAATCCATCCTTGAGCAAAGTATGGAATGCCTGTTGGCTAGTAAATACTTTCGGGTTAAACCGTTATCGATTTAAGGTGGAAAGCCTTTTTGCTTTCAACTAGGGTGGCAACGCGGGTAACTCTCGTCCCTTTTCATAGGGACGGGAGTTTTTTGTTTGTCCAAAAAAATGTGGAGGTAATGGATATGTTGGATTTGAAATTTTTACGGGCAAATTTTGAAGAAGTAAAAGCTAAGCTTCAGCATCGTGGTGAGGATTTAACGGATCTAGGGAAGTTTGAAGATCTGGACAAAAAAAGAAGAGACTTAATTGTTGAAGCAGAGCAATTAAAAAGTAAACGAAATGAAGTGTCACAGCAAGTGGCAGCATTAAAGAGAGAGAAAAAGGATGCAGACCATTTAATTGCAGAAATGCGTGAGGTTGGAGACAAAATCAAGGTTCTGGATGATGAGCTTCGTGAGGTAGAAGAAACGCTAGAACATCTCTTATTAAGCATTCCAAATATCCCGCACGAGACGGTTCCTATCGGTGAAACCGAGGATGATAACGTTGTCCATCGCACTTGGGGTGAGGTAAGACAGTTTGATTTTGAACCAAAGCCTCACTGGGAGGTCGCCGATCAGTTAGGGATTCTCGATTTTGAAAGAGCGAGCAAAGTAACAGGAAGCCGCTTTGTTTTTTACAAAGGATTAGGAGCTCGTTTGGAAAGAGCGTTGTTTAATTTTATGCTTGATTTGCATACTGAGGAGCATGGCTATCAAGAAATTTTACCTCCATACATGGTCAATCGAGCTAGTATGACAGGTACGGGACAATTACCAAAATTTGAGGAGGATGCTTTTTTAGTTGAAAGCGAAGATTATTTCCTCATTCCTACTGCAGAGGTTCCAGTAACGAATTTACACCGTGATGAGATTTTGGATGGGGAGCAATTACCAATCAACTATGCAGCCTTTAGTGCTTGCTTCCGTTCTGAAGCGGGCTCTGCTGGAAGAGATACCCGTGGGCTTATTCGTCAGCATCAATTTAATAAGGTTGAGCTTGTAAAATTTGTAAAGCCTGAGGATTCTTATGAAGAGCTAGAGAAGCTCACAGGCAATGCGGAAAAGGTACTTCAGCTATTAGGTCTGCCTTATCGTGTGATGAGAATGTGTACGGGTGACTTGGGCTTTACTGCAGCAAAAAAATATGACATTGAAGTATGGATTCCGAGCTATGATACGTACCGTGAAATTTCTTCTTGTAGTAATTTTGAGGCTTTCCAAGCAAGACGGGCTAATATCCGCTTCCGCAGAGAGCCGAAGGGGAAACCAGAGCATGTACACACTTTGAATGGTTCAGGCCTTGCCATCGGTAGAACCGTTGCCGCTATTTTAGAAAATTATCAGCAGGCAGATGGAAGTGTGGTTATTCCAGAAGTATTACGTCCTTATATGGGAAATCGTGAAGTCATAAAATAATTTGATAAGGAGCGAGATGATTTTCAATCTCGCCCCTTATATTATCCTAATAATGGGACATTATATATCTTGTAGCTTTTTATTGACACGTTGTTAGAGAAATGTTATATTATCACTTGTCGATATGGAGGAATACCCAAGTCTGGCTGAAGGGATCGGTCTTGAAAACCGACAGGCGGGTTAAACCGCGCGGGGGTTCGAATCCCTCTTCCTCCGCCATATTAAGATGGTAAGACACAAAATGCGCATAATATTGGAGATTTAAAAATCCGCTACTTACCGTAGCGGATTTTTTATTGTATTTGAAATGGCTTGAATGATGGATTCTATAGAGGATGGATCCTCCTGAATATCATAATCCTTTATATTTAGACGAAGAACGGGACAGGCGTTGAATTCGTTGATCCACTTTTCATAGCGCATATGCATTTCCTGCCAGTATTCATTGGGTGTCTCTTGCTCCATCTCTCGTCCCCTTTCTTTAATTCGATAAAGAATATCTTCAAGGGATCCTTCCAGATAAATTAAGAGATCCGGGTGCGGGAAATAAGGAGTCATCACCATTGCATCAAAAAGGCTCGTATAGGTTTGATAATCAACCTCAGACATTGTGCCTTTATCATAATGCATTTTGGCAAATATCCCTGTGTCCTCGTAGATGGAACGATCCTGAATAAACCCACCACCTAATTCAAACATTTTCTTTTGTTCCTTGAAGCGCTCAGCAAGAAAATAGATTTGTAGATGGAAGCTCCAGCGCTCAAAATCCTTATAAAATTTATCTAAATAAGGGTTATCATTGACCCTTTCTAATGAAGTCTTGAATTGCAAAGCTTCCGCAAGAGCGGTCGTCATGGTAGATTTCCCAACCCCAACAGTCCCAGCAACCGTTATGACGGCATTGTTTGGAATCCCGTATTTTTCTCGTAGATTCATGATGATTGCTCCTTAAATGAAAGTAATGAGTCCAATTGCTTGAGAATATGATCTAAATCCTGTTTGCTATGGACGAAATCCATTTCATCACCGTTCAAACGAAGGATCGGAATGCTTGGATTTTGCTTTTCAAATTCAAGCATGGCCTGTTCATAGTCAAGGGATAGTTGCATCAGGTAATCAGGACTTATGTTCTTCTCTTGTGGTCTTCCTCTATGATTAATTCTAGATATCAATGTCTCTAAATTAGCTTTTAAATAGATCATGATATTAGGAGTAGGCATATCAGCAGTTAAGATATGATAGATATCGATGTACTTACGATAATCTTCTTTTTGTAGGGTACGTTCAGCAAAAATGATATTTTTGTAAATATGATAGTCGGCTACAACGGGAATTTTCTTCTCTAGACAGTGTTTCTTAATATCGCCTAGCTGCTTGTATCGATTACAAAGGAAGAACATCTCTGTTTGGAAGCTCCACTCGTCCAAATTCTCATAAAATCTTTCCAGGAATGGATTCTCATCAACAATTTCGAGTAGCAGTGAATATTGATAATGTTCTGAAATGGCTTTTGCGAGAGAGGTTTTGCCGACACCAATCGGTCCCTCTACAGTTATAAATGGTACTTCTTTCATTCTCTCGGTTCCTTCTTTCCCCTCAGCTTTTTTTCACTTCCATCATCTTATCACTTATTTCAATAACTGTTGAGAGAAATATGTTAGCAAAAAACGGTATTTACAAGAAAAAATAAAAAAAGGCTGTTCTCGCACGGATTGTGGTTCTGGAATGTCCCTAATACCGGCCATTCCGTTTCATACTAGGCATGAGATACGCATAGAATGAGCAGCTCTTTTCTCCGTTATTTCTACAGAAAAACTTTATAAAACATTGCTTGTCTAATTATTTTTTGTTCAAAAGTAACAAAGTTTGAGAAAAGAGCCTAAAAAAAACAAGCAGCTAGCTGCTTGTAACGATTTTCTCTTAATGTTTTACTACATCAAAATTCTCCGCTATTAATAACCAGTTTTGCGGGAAGGCTAAGCCAAGCTTCCAATAGCTCATGCCCCTTAGATTTAATTCCTTGACCAAGTTGAATTTGGCTTGAATGGAACGGGCATCCTCGAACCAAACCTCATGTCGTTTGCCCGTACTATCCACATAGTTGAAAAAGGGTGCCTGTGCTCTCATATCATATTGAATTGGTACATTGTTGTTAGCTGCAATTTGAATCGCTTGCTGAGGACTTACGGCTCTAGCGACTGTTCCTTGCACAAATGGAAGAGTCCAATCATATCCGTACAGGTTCTGTCCCATCATGATTTTTGAAGCGGGCATCTCAGTCAATGCATATTCAATGACTTTACGGACAGGTCCAATTGGAGAAACGGCCATTGCTGGTCCTCCGCTATAGCCCCATTCATAGGTCATGATGACAACAAAATCTACAATTTCTCCATGTGCGCGGTAATCATGTGCTTCATACCATAATCCTTGCTGTTCCCGACTTGTTTTTGGTGCTAATGCGGTTGATAAGAGCCAACCTTGGGCAGAAAAGCGGGCTTTAGCCTTCCGTAAAAAGTTATTATAAGCCTCTCTATCAGCTGGTCTCAGAAATTCAAAGTCAAAATGGATATCCCGGAATCCAAGTCTCTTGGCTGTTGCTACAATATTATTTAAAAACCTGTTTTGGATGGTCATATCATTTAATAAAATTCGTCCAAGTTCATCACTAAATTGATCATTTTCCTGATTTGTGATGACCATCATCAAAATGACATTGTTTGCTTTTGCAATTGCAGGAAAATCATTTAATAAAGGTTCCTTTAGGCTACCATCTCTTTGGGCTTGAAAGCTAAATGGGGCTAGATAGGTTAAATGAGGAGCTGCTTCCCTGGCACCTTCAACAAGGGTAGGAGCTACGGTTGTTCCTCTTGGTTCGACATAGCCATTAAATTCCGCCCTTTTTTTTGGCCTTGGTGGGATATATAGTCTTGTTCCTACTGAAAGGATCTGATTGGTGGGAATTCTATTTACTGAGGCAAGCTGCTGGTAGGGAATATTGAATTTATGTCCAATTGAAAATAAGGTATCCCCTGGCTGAACCCAATAAAAGCTTCCTACAATCGGAATGACTAATGCCTGCCCGACCACTAGTCGATTAGGATTGGGAAGTTCATTCGCTTCCACGATATCATTTACAGTTGTCCCATAGGCTTGAGCGATGCCAAATAGGTTCTGGTTTTGCTGAACAACATGAATCTGCATACCTTTTCCTCCTTGCCCAAAATATGCGCTACACCCATCCTATGCAAAAACAGGTTAGAAAATGACAGCTTCCAAAAGGTTATTTCCGAAGCAATAGCGTTTTACTCATGGATCATTATTGGCTAAACTGAAAAGTATCAGGTGAAAAAAAGGAGTACGAAATGGATTTGAGGCATGAACATTTTATGAATGAAGCTATTATAGAGGCAAAAAAGGCGGAAGCGATGGGGGAGGTTCCCATCGGGGCTGTGATTGTTATTGATGACGAAATTATCGCTCGTGCTCATAATCTTCGCGAGACCCATCAGTTGGCCACTGCCCATGCGGAAATTCTCGCTATTGATGCTGCCTGTAAAAGGCTCGGGACCTGGAGGTTGGAGCATACTACCCTCTATGTCACGTTAGAGCCCTGCCCGATGTGTGCTGGGGCTATCATCCAATCGAGAGTGGAAAAGGTCGTATTTGGCGCTAGTGATCCAAAGGGAGGCTGTGCAGGTACGTTTATGAATCTCCTTTCCGATGAACGATTCAATCACCAAAGTGAAGTCATTTCAGGAGTATTAGAAAAAGAATGTGGGCAGCTCCTTTCTGATTTTTTCCAAAATCTAAGGAAAAAGAAGAAAGAGCTTAAATTAGATAAGGGAAATCCTAATTTACAGTAATTTACAAACAGGAAAGATTGATTTTTTCACAGATTCTTAGTATACTTAATCTTGCCGTGCTAGGTGGGGAGGTAGCGGTGCCCTGTAACTTGCAATCCGCTCTAGCAAGACTGAACTCCTTTCCTAGGCTGATGTCCTGTAGGGTCTGCCTTAGGTAAGTGGTGTTGACGCTCGGGTCCTGCGCAATGGGAATCCATGAACCATGTCAGGTCCGGAAGGAAGCAGCATTAAGTGGACACTCCCATGTGCCGCAGGGTTGCCTGAGCCGAGCTAACTGCCTAAGTAACGCTTATGGGCGTCAGTCGAAGAAAGGTGCACGGTATACATATGATGGTTAAACTCACCCTGTATTAATAGGGTGAGTTTTTGTATTTATAATAGTGTTTCTCATTGGAAAACAATTAAGGTATAATGAGGGAGACGATTCTAAAAGAGTTCAGTGTTGAGAAAGGGGGCGTGTCGGTGAGTTATCAAGCGTTATATCGTGTTTGGCGTCCACAGCAATTTTTTGATGTAGTTGGACAGGAGCATGTGACGAAGACACTACAAAACGCCCTGCTTCACGAGAAAATTTCCCATGCCTATTTATTTTCTGGACCACGAGGTACTGGAAAAACAAGTGCGGCCAAAATATTGGCCAAGGCTGTGAATTGTGAGAAAGCTCCAACACAGGAGCCTTGTAATGAATGTCCGTCCTGCAAGGGAATTACGGATGGTTCTATTTCAGATGTGATTGAGATTGATGCAGCCTCGAATAACGGGGTTGATGAAATCAGAGATATTAGAGATAAGGTCAAATATGCTCCGAGTTCAGTGAGATATAAGGTTTACATTATTGATGAGGTTCATATGCTCTCGATGGGGGCGTTTAATGCGTTGCTGAAAACACTTGAAGAGCCGCCACGACATGTTATTTTTATTTTGGCGACAACAGAGCCGCACAAGATTCCTCTCACCATCCTTTCAAGATGCCAGCGTTTTGATTTCAAAAGAATATCGGCGGGTGCGATTGTGGAGAGAATGCGCCTTATTGTCAATGAGACCGATGTTGCATGTGATGATAAAGCTCTTCAGGTAGTGGCGAGAGCGGCTGAAGGTGGCATGCGGGATGCGCTAAGCCTACTTGACCAAGCGATTTCGTTCAGTCAAGACCGGGTAACGGTCGAGGATGCCTTAACGGTAACAGGAGCCGTGTCCCAGAATTTCTTGAATCGACTAGCCCGTGCTGTAAAAGAAAAAAATGTTGCCAATGGGTTAGAAGCGTTGGAGGAGTTATTGTTTCAGGGGAAGGATCCATCCCGCTTTATCGAGGATTTTATTCTTTTTTATCGAGACATGCTTTTATACAAAGCGGCTCCAAACCTAGAGGAGTCCATGGAAAGAGTCATGCTTGATGAGGAATTCCAGGAGCTTTCGCAAACCATCGATCAAGAAGAAATATATGAAATTATCGATATTTTAAACAAGGCCCAGCAGGAAATGCGCTGGACAAACCACCCGCGAATTTTTCTTGAGGTTGCGATTGTGAAGCTTTGTCAGCAGGTGGGAAAAACAACTTCTATTGAAGGCGGGGAAATCGACCGACTACTCACGAAGGTTTCTCAGCTCGAGGACCAGCTTCGTGAGCTCAGGGAAAAAGGGATATCGGTTAGTGAAGAAGCGCAAGCTCCATCACGACCCAAAACTCAAAGAACCGCTCGCAAAGGATTTCAAGCCCCAACGGGAAGGATTCATGAAATTTTGAAAGCTGCAACGAAATCGGATTTGAATCTTGTGAAAAGCCGTTGGGGGGAAATGCTCTCTCAACTGGCACAAAAACAAATGCGCTCTCAAGCTGCATTATTGAACGAGGCAGAGCCTGTAGCTGCTTCGGCGACTGCATTTATCATCAAATTTAAATATGAAATTCATTGCCAAATGGCGATGGACAATGCTAACTTTTTAAGTGTATTATCAAGGCTTTTTGAGGAATTGCTAGGCAAAAGTCTGCAAATAGTAGGAATTCCAGAAGAGCAATGGCTTTCTGTTCGAGAGGAATTTATTAAGGGTCATCGTGAAGATGAGTCCAATGAGATCATTTCTGAGCAATCTGGTGAGGATCCAATTGTTTCGGAAGCTGTTAAATTATTTGGAGATGCTTTAATTGAAATTAAGGAATAATGGAGGAATGAAGAATTATGCGTGGAATGGGCAATATGCAAAATATGATGAAGCAGATGCAAAAAATGCAAAAGAAGATGGCGCAAGCACAAGAGGAACTTGGTGAAAAGAAAATAGAAGGTACAGCTGGCGGTGGAATGGTAACAGTCGTTGTTTCCGGGCACAAAGAAGTACTTGAAGTTAATATTAAGGAAGAGGTTGTCGATCCAGAAGATATTGAGATGCTTCAGGATTTAGTTCTTGCTGCCACAAATGATGCTCTTAAGAATGCGGAAGAGTTAGTCAATCAAACAATGGGACAATTCACAAAAGGAATGAACCTTCCAGGAATGTTCTAGGAGGGACGATATGCATTATCCTGAACCAATATCGAAGCTTATTGATAGCTTTATGAAATTGCCAGGTATCGGGCCAAAAACAGCCGCTCGTCTGGCATTTTTCGTGCTAAGCATGAAGGAGGATACGGTCCTCGATTTTGCAAAGGCATTAGTCAATGCAAAAAGAAATTTAAGCTATTGTACGGTTTGTGGCCATATAACCGATCAGGATCCATGTTATATTTGCGAGGACGCAAGACGGGATCGGTCGGTCATTTGTGTCGTACAGGACCCAAAAGATGTCATAGCGATGGAGAAAATGAAGGATTATACTGGCCTTTATCATGTGTTGCACGGGGCTATTTCTCCAATGGACGGCATTGGACCAGAGGACATTAATATTCCCGATTTATTAAAAAGACTTCAAGATGAGACCGTGGAAGAAATTATCCTGGCGACCAACCCGAATATTGAAGGGGAAGCGACAGCCATGTATATTTCACGTCTGTTGAAGCCATCCGGAATAAAAATAACAAGAATTGCACATGGTTTACCTGTTGGCGGAGATTTAGAATATGCTGATGAGGTTACACTGTCAAAGGCTCTTGAGGGAAGAAGAGAAGTATAAGTAAATTGGAGGAGTTCAGCATGATTTTTCGGCGAAAAGGATGGCTTCGTAAAGAGTTCGATGAAAAGTTGATGGAGCAGATTAGTGAAATTAGAACAGAGTGGGCCAATCAAAAATCACTTGTAGAAAAAAGCTTTGATCCTTCTGAAGAAATTTTAACTCATGCAAAGCTCACAGAAGCTAAATATTTCTATCTAATTAGAGAAGCGAAGAACAGGAAGATAAATATTAGGAAGTAAAAAAATCCCCTTTCCATGTCATCTTTTTGATAACCTGTACATATTTACTTAGTATAGGTTGTTTTGGAAGGGGGCTTTTTTTATGGAACCAACAATTGTCATATCCGTGTTAGCTGGGCTAATAGTGATTTTCCTTTTGGTCGGTGCACCGCTTAAGCCATTAAGATTTATTGGACAAGGTGTTGTTAAGCTACTAATTGGAGCGCTGCTGTTGTTTTTTCTAAATGTTATTGGAAATCAGTTCGGTATTCATATTCCTATTAATTTTGTCACATCCGCAGTGTCTGGATTTCTTGGTATTCCGGGACTCTTCGCATTGGTGGCAATTGATAGCTGGATCATCTAACTTTTTTTTGAAAAAGTAGTTGACGAACAAAATGCCAGGTGGTAATATATTAAAAGTCGTCACAAGGAAACAAGTTAACTACTTTTAAAAAGTTGTTGACATTTTTTCGACTGGATGATATATTAATAAAGTCGCCTCAAGGCGATAAGAGATACTTGATTCATTGGAATTAAGTCTGTTCTTTGAAAACTAAACAAATCATACGTCAACGTTAATTCTAGTTGTTTTAAACAACAAATTTTTATGAGCTATATCAACTCTTTATTGGAGAGTTTGATCCTGGCTCAGGACGAACGCTGGCGGCGTGCCTAATACATGCAAGT
>NZ_JAUSTU010000041.1:0-20818 GCF_030813005.1 Anoxybacillus andreesenii | reverse complement strand
TTTTGTTCTTGGCATGATGTTAACCTCCTTGGTACATTAGGCAGTATAAAATAAAATACTCTTATTGTCCAAGTTCATTTTGGGGCTTATGAGATTTTAGGGAATCAAATTTTTAGACAAGAATTGGTTTAGCGTATATTTAGCGTATAATATATGCTTATTGTCGGTAGGACTCCAGAGAAAAATAAGGTATAAAATTTCCTAGGCTTTTAAAAAGAAATTATGCATGGTATAATACAATTAGTTTAAAAGATTTTTTAGTAATGTTGTTACCATGAGGTAACAAACGTCTAATTTAGTTAATAAAAGCGGTCTTCGTACTGATTGATAATGGTTTATAAACCAAAGGTCAATTAAGTGAAGATCGCTTTTTTGCTTTATAAAAAACTTAACAAATTGAGTTGTAAAAAAATATTAAGAAGGGGGAGAAATAAATAATGAACTAGTTTTAATTGTTATAGGTAAGAATAGGTTAGTAGCTAAATTACTCATGTTTATAGATTAAATTAGTTGAAATATTAATGTATCAATATATTACTCACTTAACAGTTGGTATAACTTCCATTCTGATTGGCACTTGGTGAAAAATAGATGTAAGAGGAGGGAAATAAGATGGCAGGTGGAGGACGCAGAGGCGGTCGTGCAAAGCGCCGTAAAGTTTGCTACTTTACAGCAAACGGAATCACTCACATCGATTATAAAGATGTAGATTTACTTAAAAAGTTCATCTCTGAGCGTGGAAAAATCTTACCTAGACGTGTAACTGGTACAAACGCTAAATACCAACGTAAATTAACTGTTGCAATTAAGCGTGCACGTACTATGGCATTGTTACCATATGTAACAGGAGAATGATTCCTGTAAAAAAGACAGTTTGGTTCCGTTAACCAGCTGTCTTTTTTATTACGCTCTATTTATTAAAAATCACTTTGTTGAAGCACTTGTAAATACTAGGTAAAATAGAGGTAGGATTCTATCCAGGAGGTTTAAGTGTGAAAAGTGTACATAAGCTAACAGAAGGTGCGATATTTTTAGCTGCCTTTGCCGTTTTATTACTTATGACGATTTATATCCCTTTACTTGGGTCGGTAACCAATTTGTTTATCCCATTACCTTTTATCATGTTTGCAGCTAAAAATGACCGTAAAAGCTCGCTTGTTTTTCTGGTAGGGGCACTGCTAATATCTTTAATTGTTGGCACTGTAATGGCCATTCCCTTGTCACTATTGTACGGGCTTACCGGATTAGTAATCGGTGATTTTATTAGAGAGAAGAAGAAAAGACTAGCGGGTTATATTGCAGGGACAATTGTTTTTCTAATCACGCTCGTTGCTCAATATGCGGTTTCAGTAGCGCTCTTTGAAATTGATGTGATCAAAGAATCCATACAGTTGTTTGAGAAGTCGGTTGATCAAACATTTCAAATGATGGAGAAGCTGGGACAGCCTCTTGATGCAGCAGTAGTGGAGCAATTCAATACTGGCATACAAATGCTCGTAACTTTAGTACCAAGTGTTTTTGTTATGGCTTCATGTCTAATGGTCTTTGTTATTGAACTTATTTCTTTTCCGATTCTAAGAAGATTTGGCTTCGATGTTCCCCGATGGAAGCCATTTAGGGAATTAAGCTTACCAAAAAGCTTTCTATGGTATTATTTGATCGTATTGATTGCCTTTTTGCTGTTCAATCCTGAACAGGGAACCTATTGGTATTCAGCGTTGTTGAATCTATCCTTTATCCTACAGTTCTTCCTAATTATTCAAGGATTATCCTTCGTTTATTTCTTTTCCTATGAGAAGGGAATCCCTAAATTTGTACCTATTTTGATCACAGTCTTTTTACCAATACTGCTTTATATTGTCAGGATATTAGGTATAATTGACTTAGGTTTTAATTTAAGAAAGTGGGTAATTGAAAAGAGCAAAAAGTAAGCTTTAGAAACGTTTAGAATTTTGGGAGCTGAAGAAATGCCTTCGTATTTGGAAAAACGGTCTATTCGCTATCCAATCCTTTTATTAATTGCCGTTTATTTGGTGGTTTTAGGAGTATTGGCTTATTATAGTTGGTTATTCAGCCTAATTGGCTTATTCATTGCTATTTTTCCGTTTTATTTTTTCTTTATCGTTCATTTTCAACAGCAAAAGGAAATGGAAACGTACATATCTACGCTTTCTTATCGGGTAAAAAAAGTCGGTGAAGAAGCGTTAATGGAAATGCCGATTGGGATCATGCTAATCAATGATGATTACTACATTGAATGGGCCAATCCTTTTTTAGCATCCTGTTTTGAAGAGGAATCCTTAATTGGAAAGTCTCTTTATGATGTAGGAGATTCGTTAATTCCCTTAATAAAGCAGGAAGTTGAACGTGAGACTCTTACATTAAAGGATCGCAAGTTCAAGGTCATACATCGTTCTGAGGAACGTCTTCTGTATTTCTTCGACATTACAGAGCAAGCAGAAGTAGAAAAAATGTATGAGGATGAACGAACGGTTATTGCCATTATCTTCTTAGATAATTATGATGACATCACACAGGGAATGGATGATCAATCGCGAAGCAGCCTGAATAGTCTTGTTACATCCATTTTAAATAATTGGGCTAATGAAAATGGAGTCTTTTTGAAGAGAGTTTCCTCGGAACGCTTCATAGCGGTTTTTAACGAACAAATCCTTCATAATTTAGAAAAAGGTAAATTTTCTATATTGGATGATACTCGAGAGATAACCTCGAAACAAAATATTGCTCTTACATTAAGTATTGGAGTAGGTTCTGGTGTATCATCTCTCCCAGAATTAGGGGAAATAGCCCAATCCAGTCTAGACCTAGCTCTCGGTCGTGGTGGGGATCAGGTGGTTATCAAGCTTCCGAATGGAAAGGTAAAGTTCTATGGAGGGAAAACAAACCCTGTTGAGAAAAGAACAAGGGTGCGGGCCCGTGTGATTTCTCATGCATTGAAGGAACTGATGACTGAGAGTGACAAAGTCATTATCATGGGACATAAAAATCCTGATATGGATGCTGTTGGGGCAGCCATTGGAATTCAAAAGATTGCCCAGGTAAATCAATGTGAAAGCTATATCGTCATGAATTTTCAAGAGATTGATACGGGTGTTAGGCGGTTAATGGAGGAAATTAGAAAACAAGAAGGATTGTTTTCACGGTTTATTTCCCCCGAAGAAGCGTTAGAAAAGGCTACCGAGGACACTTTGTTAGTCGTTGTTGATACTCACAAACCTTCTCTTGTGATTGAAGAAAGACTGCTACACCGAATTGACCACGTAGTAGTGATTGATCATCATCGAAGGGGAGAGGAATTTGTAGATAATCCATTGCTTGTCTATATGGAGCCGTATGCTTCCTCTACATCAGAATTAGTGACCGAGCTTTTAGAATATCAGCCAAAACGTGGTAAAATAGATATGCTTGAGGCAACAGCGTTGTTAGCTGGAATTATCGTGGACACGAAGAGCTTTACCTTAAGAACGGGGGCAAGAACCTTTGATGCTGCCTCATTTCTACGGGGTCATGGGGCTGATACCGTGTTAGTCCAAAAGTTCTTGAAGGAAGATGTGCGGACATACTTAAGACGTGCTAAATTGATTGAATCAGTATATTTTTATAAGGACGGAATTGCGATTGCAAAGGGGCAGGAGGATCAAGTAATTGATCAGGTTGTCATCGCGCAAACCGCAGATACGCTGTTAACAATGGATGGAGTATTGGCTTCTTTTGTGATTTCAAACAGAAAAGAAAATCAGATTGGGATCAGTGCTCGTTCTCTTGGTGACATCAATGTTCAAATCATTATGGAGAGCCTCGGGGGCGGAGGCCATTTGACGAATGCAGCCACACAGCTTTATGATATGGGCGTTGTGGAAGCCGAGCAGGAGCTATTAGAAGCAATTGATGAGTATCTTGAAGGGAGAAAGAAATAATGAAAGTTATATTTTTAAAGGATGTTAAAGGTAAAGGTAAAAAAGGTGAGGTTAAAAATGTAGCAGATGGCTACGCACATAACTTTTTATTAAAGCAAGGATTGGCAATTGAAGCAAACCAAGCGAACATGAGCATGCTCAATGCTCAAAAGAAAAAGGAAGAAAAGCATGCAGAGGAAGAATTGCAAACAGCAAAGCAATTAAAAGAGAAAATGGAGAAAATAACGGTGGAATTAACCGCTAAGGCTGGTGAAGGTGGACGTCTATTTGGCTCCATTACAAGCAAACAAATCGCCGAAGCTCTCCAAAAAAGCCATAGCATAAAAATTGATAAGCGAAAAATTGAGCTGGATGATGCTATTCGAGCACTTGGCCATACGAAGGTTCCTGTTAAGCTTCACTCTGAAGTAACAGCTACTCTTAATGTCCATGTAAAAGAAGGAAACTAATATTGGAAGTACCAATTCATCAAAAACATGATAGAATAGATGATAGAAATGTGATCAGTTTCATGGCTGGTCACATTTTTCTAATTAAGATATGAAAAATATGGTCCTCTGAATATAAGGAGGTTTTCCAATAATGAGTGATTTATTTGCAGATCGTCTTCCCCCACAGAATATTGAGGCAGAACAGGCGGTTCTCGGTGCTATTTTCCTAGAGCCTTCTTCGCTGACCCTGGCGACTGAAATTTTAATCCCCGAAGATTTTTATCGCGGGGCACATCAAAAGATTTTCAATGTCATGCTAGAGCTTAATGACCAAGGGAAACCAGTTGATTTGCTTACAGTTTCAGAGGAACTTGCAGCTAGTAAGCTCCTTGAAGATGTGGGTGGTATTGGTTATTTAAGTGAGCTAGCGGGTTCAGTACCAACTGCAGCAAATATTGAGTTCTATGCGAAGATTGTAGAGGAGAAGTCTTTATTAAGAAGATTGATCCGCACGGCGACTGATATTGCAACCGATGGATATCAGCGCGAGGATGAAGTGGAAGCACTTCTTGTAGAAGCGGAGAAAAAAATTATGGAAGTTTCTGGCCGGAAGAATGCTGGTGCTTTCCATAATATTAAGGATGTCCTCGTCAGGACCTATGATAATATTGAAATGCTGCATAATCGAGTGGGCGAGATTACGGGAATTGCGACAGGATTTGCAGAGCTAGACAAAATGACGGCTGGCTTTCAAAGAAATGATCTAATTATCGTTGGTGCCCGTCCATCGGTTGGTAAAACTGCCTTTGCATTAAACATTGCCCAAAATGTGGCAACGAAAACGGGAGAAAACGTGGCTATTTTCAGTTTGGAGATGGGTGCAGAGCAGCTGGTTATGCGTATGCTTTGTGCAGAAGGAAATATTGATGCCCAGCGTTTAAGAACGGGTTCGCTCACCGATGAGGACTGGGGTAAGCTAACGATGGCCATGGGGAGCTTATCCAATGCAGGCATTTTTATCGATGATACACCAGGAGTTAGAGTACAGGATATTCGGTCGAAGTGTCGCCGCTTGAAGCAAGAACATGGATTGGGGATGATTTTGATTGACTACCTTCAGTTAATTTTGGGAAGTGGTCGCTCAGGGGAAAATCGTCAGCAGGAGGTCTCCGAAATTTCCCGTTCCCTTAAGCAATTAGCACGTGAATTAGAGGTTCCTGTCATCGCGTTATCCCAGCTTTCCCGTGGTGTTGAGCAAAGACAAGATAAGAGGCCAATGATGTCTGATATTCGTGAATCTGGTAGTATTGAGCAGGATGCTGATATTGTGGCATTCCTTTATCGTGATGATTATTATGACAAAGAATCGGAAAACAAGAATATCATTGAAATTATCATTGCTAAACAGCGTAATGGTCCGACGGGGACTGTTTCACTTGCATTTGTGAAAGAGTATAATAAATTCGTAAATTTAGAAAGACGATTTGATAATGCTGCCGTTCCTTCAGGTGCATAAATAAGTAGATTGATAGAAGATTAGCTAAGGCTAGTCTTTTTTTTATTTGAGAAAATAGAAATGGGTTCCTCAATTACGAACAAAATATCATTCGTTTATTAAAATGTTCGTGTTTTGTTGACTTTATGAGTAAGTCATTGATACAATAATATTGTTTGATTAGGAAGAGTTAATGAATGTTTACCTTATGGAGGTGCTTCACTTATGTCATCAGTAGTAGTTGTCGGTTCACAGTGGGGAGACGAAGGAAAAGGGAAGATTACCGATTTTCTTTCGGAAAATGCGGAAGTCATTGCACGTTATCAAGGTGGTAACAATGCCGGACATACCATTCGTTTTGATGGGGAAACATATAAGTTGCATTTAATACCTTCAGGGATTTTCTATAAAGATAAGATTAGTGTAATCGGAAACGGAATGGTTGTTGATCCGAAGGCACTAGTCCAAGAGCTTGCTTATCTACATGAGAAGGGTGTTACAACCGATAATTTACGAATAAGCAATAGAGCACATGTTATTTTGCCTTATCATCTCAAGCTTGACGAGGTAGAGGAAGAGAGCAAGGGTGTTAATAAAATTGGAACAACCAAAAAAGGCATCGGACCTGCTTATATGGATAAAGCAGCACGCGTGGGGATCCGTATTGCTGATCTTTTAGATAGAGAAGTTTTTGAAGAAAAGCTTGACCGAAACTTAAAAGAAAAAAATCGCCTGTTAGAGCGTATTTACGAAACAAAAGGCTTTGAATTAGCAGAAATATTAGATGAGTATTATGAGTATGGACAACAGATTAAGAAGTATGTGGTGGACACATCTGTCGTCCTGAACGATGCATTAGATGAAGGACGCCGTGTTCTTTTTGAAGGTGCGCAAGGGGTCATGCTTGATATTGACCAAGGAACCTATCCATTTGTTACATCCTCAAACCCTGTTGCTGGAGGCGTTACGATTGGTTCAGGAGTAGGACCAACGAAAATCAACCATGTTGTTGGTGTTTGCAAGGCCTATACAACAAGGGTTGGCGATGGTCCATTCCCAACAGAACTGAATGATGAAATTGGCCATCAAATTCGAGAAGTGGGTCGTGAATATGGAACTACAACGGGCAGACCGCGCCGCGTTGGTTGGTTTGATAGTGTGGTTGTCCGTCATGCCCGTCGAGTGAGCGGAATTACCGATTTATCGTTAAATTCTGTTGATGTTTTGACAGGTTTAGAAACAGTAAAAATTTGTGTTGCTTATCGCTATAAAGGGGAAGTAATCGAAGAATTCCCAGCAAGCCTCAAGGTATTAGGAGAATGTGAGCCAATCTATGAAGAATTACCTGGCTGGAAGGAAGATATCACAGGCTGTAAGTCATTGGATGAGCTACCAGCAAACGCTCGTCATTATATTGAAAGAGTGGCCCAGTTAACAGGTATTCCGCTATCCATTTTCTCAGTCGGTCCCGATCGCTCACAAACAAATGTGGTCTTGAACCCTTGGCGCCAACGGTAAAAATTAATACGATTATGACAAAGAGTGTGCCCACGGCATGCTCTTTTTTGAAGTTCTTTACATTATATGTTGCAATTTGTCAGCAATTATACATTTATGTTACATTATGGAGTCTAAAAAACACGAATGATCGAATTATGGTAAAGTAAAGAAGGTGTCAAAAAGATATTTGAATGGTTTCCGTAGTCTAGGGAGGATGTAGGATGAATAATAAATTGAATAGTCTGTCCAAACTAACGAGGAATGCATCTAGAAATCTAAAGAAGACAGCTATCTCCACAGTCGCATTTGCCACTCTTGCCTTTGGAATGAGTGCACACGCATTGGCAGAGCGAAGTTTAACAACCGTGTACTATGTTTATGTAGATGATCATTACATAGGGATGGTAAATGATAAAGAAGAGATTGACAAATTAGTTGAAGATAAAGTACATAACACAAAGGATTCGTTAAACAATCAACTAGATCTTACAGTTGGACCAGAAATTACATACATACCGGAGCAAGTCTTTTCATCTATTTCCAAACAAGACAATCAAGAAGTAATGGAAAAACTTGATGAGCTTTTGTCCATTGAAGCGGTGGCAACTGAGCTGACGATTGATGAGGATACATCTGTATTTGTGAAGAATCGTGAGGCCGCTGAGCAAGTGCTAGATGAGCTTAAGCTACAGTATGTTACGAAGGAGCAGCTCAAACAGATTGAGAAAAGAAAAGCAGAGAAAGAAGCATTGCCAGCCTTGAAAGAAAATGAAACTCGTTTAATCGATGTACGTCTGTCCAAAAACGTCTCTATTTTAGAAAAAAAGGTGCCGCCTACTCAAGTATTGACGGTCTCCGAAGCTGTTCAGTATCTGTTAAAAGGAACGCTGGAAGAGAAGAAATATAAGGTGCAGGAAGGGGACGTCCTTGGTCAAATTGCAGCGGATCATGAAATGTCGCTTGAGCAATTACTTTCGCTTAATCCAGGACTAACCAAAGAATCTCTCTTAAAAATTAATCAGGAGCTAAATATCACAGTAGTACAGCCATTAATTGAGGTCATTGTAGAAAAGGAAACATTGGTGAAAGAGCCCATTCCCTATCAAAAGGAGGTAGTGGAGGATTCCTCCATGTATAAGGGTGATACAAAGATTAAGCAAGAAGGAAAGAATGGCTCAAGAGAAGCAACCTACAAAATCTCAGAGAGAAACGGTGTGGTACTTAATAAAGAGTTATCCGATGAAACTGTTTTAGAACAGCCAATACCTCATATTGTCATCAAAGGCACAAAAGTAATCCCTTCTCGTGGCGAAGGCTCATTTGCGTGGCCAGCGGTCGGGGGCTATATCTCTAGTAAACAGGGGCAAAGATGGGGTAAGTTACATAAGGGAATAGATATTGCAAGACCAAGCAACCGCACGATTAAGGCAGCGGATAATGGAAAAATTAAATTTGCAGGCTGGTCTGGCGGTTATGGAAATAAGGTGGTCATCGATCATCAAAATGGCTATGAAACGGTATATGCCCATCTTTCCTCGATTACGGTAAATGTTGGTCAAAGTGTCAGCAAAGGGTCGCAAATAGGCGTGATGGGGTCTACGGGGAACTCGACCGGTGTTCATTTGCATTTTGAAATCTACAAAAATGGCAATCTAGTAAACCCGCTAGATTATATAAGATAAGGCAACAATGGTTGAGATAAGGGCAATGAAGAGTCTCTAGGATGATTAGAGGCTCTTTTCTATTCTGCTTTGATCAGTGGAAGCTAGACTCTAAGAATTTACACTTTCTAATAGGTGAATTCCCAATTATAAAATGGTAAAGTTATTAAAAGGAAGGTATTGTATTTAATCTTATTCTTAAAGGAGAAATGGAATGGACAAGAAAATATTAGTTGTCGACGATGAAAAGCCAATTGCAGATATTCTCCAGTTCAATTTGAGAAAAGAAGGCTATGAAGTACATTGTGCTTATGATGGCAATCGAGCACTTGAGATGGTAGAAGAAATCAAACCAGATTTGATTTTATTAGATATTATGCTCCCACAACGAGATGGCATGGAAGTTTGCCGTGAGGTTCGAAAGAAATATGAAATGCCGATCATTATGCTAACAGCAAAGGATTCCGAAATCGATAAGGTCCTTGGCTTGGAGTTAGGGGCTGATGACTATGTGACGAAGCCATTCAGCTCAAGGGAGCTCATTGCTAGGGTAAAGGCTAATTTAAGAAGACATCAGCATGTTGCTGCTCAAACGGAAGAAGAAGAAACCAATGAAATTGTTGTTGGTTCATTAGTGATCCATCCAGATGCATATATTGTTTCAAAGCGTGGGGAAAAAATCGAATTGACTCATCGAGAATTTGAATTGCTCCACTATTTAGCCAAGCATATTGGACAGGTCATGACAAGGGAGCATCTTCTGCAAACGGTATGGGGCTATGACTATTACGGCGATGTAAGAACGGTTGATGTGACGATCAGACGTCTTCGTGAAAAGATTGAAGATAATCCGAGTCATCCGACATGGATTGTGACGAGAAGAGGGGTAGGGTATTACTTAAGAAATCCTGAACAGGAGTAATACATTATTATGAAAAAGGTCGGTTTTTTTCGCTCGATTCATTTAAAGCTTGTATTAATATATGTTCTGCTCATTCTAATTGCGATGCAAATTATTGGAGCCTATTTTGTCCGGCAACTGGAAGCTACTCTGCTTAGAAATTTTGAAACATCCATTCAGGAAAGAGTGGATTTACTTTCCTATTACTTAAGCGAAGAAATGGTGAAGGAAAGAAATCCTGAGGAGGAAGGCCCCACCTTAGAGGAGGATGTCAAAAATATCCTCAAAGACTTTGATAACACTTCTGATATTTCTGAGGTTCAGGTTATTGAAGGCTCCTCTCTCAAAATCATTGGGACTTCAGATCCTTATAATCAAGGAATTGTTGGCCAAAGAACAACTGATAAGCTGGTTTGGCGTGTAATTGCTACGTCAGATGATGATGGGGATCATCAAACCTTAATCGATCGCCAAACAGGGAATCGTATCTGGAAACTTGCTGATCCGATTAAGGCGGACGGCGAGGTAATTGGTGCGGTTTATCTAATTGCGAATGTGGAAAATGTCTATTCACAAATGAAAACCATCAATAATATCTTTGCTTCAGGTACGGCCATTTCTCTAGCCATTACAGCGATTCTCGTTGTTCTTCTTGCCAGAACAATCACAAGGCCAATTACCGATATGCGAAAGCAAGCAATCGCTATGTCAAAGGGTAATTTTTCCAGAAAGGTAAAGGTCTACGGCTATGACGAAATTGGTGAGCTGGCCATGACCTTTAATAGTTTAACGAAAAAGCTCCAGGAGGCACAGGCAACGACAGAAGGAGAGCGGCGTAAATTATCCTCTGTTCTCTCCTATATGACAGATGGTGTGATTGCTACTGATCGAAAGGGACGTGTCATCCTCATCAATGAACCCGCGGCAAAAATGCTGAATGTTTCACGTGAAACAATTCTATCGACTCCGATTATTTCGTTACTGGGTCTGGAGGAAGAGTATACGCTAGAGGATCTGTTATTGGAAAAGGAGTCTGTCATCCTTAACTATAGTACGTCTAAAAAGCCATATGTCTTGCGCGCCAATTTTAGTATCATCCAAAAGGAAACGGGTTTTGTGAATGGTTTAATTGCGGTGCTCCATGATATCACCGAACAGGAGAAAATTGATATGGAGCGGCGTGAGTTTGTTGCTAATGTATCCCATGAGCTTCGCACTCCGCTAACGACGATGAGAAGCTATTTAGAGGCTCTGGCTGAAGGTGCATGGAAGGATGAAGAGATTGCACCAAATTTTTTGGAAATTACGCAAAATGAAACGGAGAGAATGATTCGCCTCGTTAATGATCTTCTGCAGCTTTCCAAGATGGATAGCAAGGATTATCAACTTAATACTGAATGGGTAGACTTTGTTAAGTTCTATGATCGGATCATAGACCGATTTGAATTAACGAAGGAACAAAATGTTCATTTTGAAAGAAAACTATTAGAGCAGGCTACCTTTGTAGAAATTGATGCTGATAAGCTGACACAGGTATTAGATAACATCATCTCAAATGCGCTCAAGTATTCACCTGATGGTGGGAAAGTGACATTTATGATGATAAAGGAAGATGAAAGAATCATTGTTAGCGTCAAAGATGAAGGAGAAGGCATTCCAAAAGACAATCTGGAGAAAATTTTTGAGCGTTTCTACCGAGTGGATAAAGCACGGACAAGAAAGCTTGGTGGAACAGGTCTCGGACTCGCGATAGCGAAGGAAATGGTAGAGGCACATGGTGGGGAAATTTGGGCTGAGAGTACGGAGGGACAAGGTACAACGGTATCCTTTAGTCTACCTTACGTTCAAACGGAAGGAGATGATTGGGAATGACCTTTGAAAACATAAAAACAATCCTTCTAACCATTCTCGTTTTCTTGAGTATCAGCTTAACCTGGAGAATCTGGACTTATCAACCCCATTATGACACGATGGAAAATCCAAAAATGGTGCCAGGTGTGTCAATCAGTGATCAAAAGGAAATCAAAGAAATTATCAAACCAGATCAAATCTATTATCACATTAATGATGCTCACTATGGCACATTGCAAATGAATGAGGTTGACCGAATTATCAGGGAAATAAGCAGATGGAATTTTGAACGATTTGAGGATGTTTCGAATCAAATTGGAGATCTTTCCGATTTTATTTATGAAAAGGGAAAAGCCCAAATTGTCTTTCCTGAACGTATTCCCATGGAAATATACAAAAATATCCTGGGCATTAAAGATAAGGACGCTTTTGGAATTGCATTTGATCAAATCATTATTGACTTGAACAATATTACAAAAGAGAACGGTTATGTATATTTTGTCTCAATCGAAAAGCAGGAGGCTTATCGATTCCGTGTCAATGCTTCCTTTATCTTAAACTTTCAAGAGGATTATTTCTTAAAGGCATCGACGAATCGAAATTTTGCTCTATATACTCTCGAAAATTTATCAGAGGAACGAAGAATATTAGTCCGAACGGATCCAATTACGATGTATGCCTACAATTATTTGCTGGATTTAATCCCAACAACGCAATTCAGGGATGCTTTATTTAGAAACCCAAGCTTTGTGCAGCGAAATTCGACGGGATATAGTGAGGAATACAAGGATTCATCAACCTTGCTTAGTGTTAATTATGAAACAAATACGATTCTTTACGTGAATCCAGCCCAAGAAAAAGATGTTACTGCAAACTCTAGCAATTTGTTACAGAGAAGTATTGATTTTGTGAATGGACATGGTGGTTGGACAGGTAATTATCATTATGTGGGGTTAGATGAGATTGAGAACACCGTTCTTTTTCGATTATATGACATATCAGGATATCCTATTTTCAATAACAATGGAATGTCGGAAATCCTGCAAATATGGGGACAAACTGGGATCTACCAATATTTGCGAAATAATTTCTCATTAGATAGGCGAGTGGAGTCAACAGAGGTTCAGCTGATGTCAGGCGTAGGGATATTGGAAATTCTGAAAGCAAGAGAGGATATTGAGCCAGAATTCCTCCAGGAAATCGCTATCGGTTATGAGATGACGAAGGTCGCAGGGGATCCACTTATTCATTTAGAGCCTTCATGGTATTACAAGTATAAGGATCAATGGTGGAATGTCAAGGCGGGAGATGAGGGAGGAATGGACTTTGGATTGGAGTAGAATTAAAACCATCTTTATCTTTGCCTTTCTCATCCTAAACATCTATTTATTAAATGAGTTTTATAAGATCTATGTGTCAAGTCAGTATGATTACTTATCCGAAACCTCCTTTGAAAATAAGCTAAAAACAGAGGAAATTGAGTATGTAGAGCTTCCCAAAAACTTAAAGAAGGATAGGTATATTAGTGCAACTCCCAAAAAATTCACAAAAGAGGAGCTTGAGAAGCTTTCGGGGACGATTCTAAAAGGTCAGACCATCAAAATAAAGAATGAAACAACGATTGAATCGGCATTGAATAATCCAATCCAATTGAATAAAGATTTTGGCTCTGACGATTTGACACCAATTCTAAAAAATAGTGTATTTCAGGGTGATCAATATGATTTCTGGAATATCGATTCAGTGGAGCAAACGATAACCTTTTATCAGCATTACCAAGGAAAGATGTTATACAAGAATATCAACGGGGAACTGACCTTCTATTTAAATAACAACAACGAGATTGTAGGTTATAAACAAACCTTGCTGAAGGATTTCGAGGAGTTTTCAGAGGAAGAAACCATTTTACAGCCTATGAAAGGGATTGAAACATTATACGAGAATGGAGAGCTTCCATTTGGCAGTAAAATTACAGATGTTGAGCTAGGGTATTATACATTAGTTCATCTTACTTCTTCTCAAGTGCTGACACCTGTTTGGCGATTTGTTGTGAATGGAGAAGAAGACTTATTTGTGAATGCGATTGAAGGACAGATTATACAGCTGAACAACGAAGATAAAAAGATAGTGGAGTGAAGAGAATGGGGATGCGCTTTAGTGTACTCGCGAGTGGGAGTACAGGGAATGCGGTATATGTTGAGACGGATGCGCATTCTTTTTTGGTTGATGCGGGCTTAAGCGGAAAGCAAATGGAAGCCCTCTTTGCAAAAATTGATCGTAATCCAGGCGATCTTTCGGGGTTGCTTGTTACGCATGAGCACAGTGATCATATAAAGGGAATTGGCGTGCTTGCTAGAAAGTACAAGCTTCCGGTCTATGCCAACAAAAAGACGTGGGATGCAATGAATGGTCTGATAGGGGAAATCCCTACGGAGCAAAAGTTCACTTTTGATATGGAAACGGTCAAAAGCTTTGGTTCCTTGGACATCGAGTCGTTCGGGGTTTCTCATGATGCGGCCGAGCCCATGTTCTATGTGTTCCACCATGAAGGCAAAAAGCTTGTCCTGATTACCGATACGGGCTATGTCAGTGACCGCATGAAGGGAACGATTGCGAATGCGAATATGTTCGTCTTTGAAAGCAATCATGATGTCCAGATGCTGCGAATGGGGCGCTACCCGTGGAATATCAAACGACGAATCTTAAGTGACGTCGGCCACGTTTCAAATGAGGATGCGGCGATTGCGATGAGCGAGGTCATCGGAGACCAAACGAAGAGAATTTATTTGGCGCATCTTAGTCAGGATAACAATATGAAGGATTTAGCAAAAATGTCTGTGACCCAGACTTTAAAGGAACAAGGAATTATTGTGGGGGAAGAGGTCGAGCTGCATCATACCGATCCGAAAATCCCAACAGCATTGACGGCCGTATAAACAAGGGGAGTGTGGGGAGTCCACACTCCTTTTTCTAACAATTACATGGACGGTTGATGTGCTAACCACTAAATCGTAAGGAATTGCGAAAAAATTATGAAAAAACTCGTAAGATTTACGGAAAACGGATCTTTTCATTAGATTTTTCCCTTTGTGAGATTATAATTGGGTATATATAGGAAGAATAACATCTAGCTATCGTTCTAGTGAAAGGAATGAAGATGAATGGGTTATTACGATCAAGACTATGAAAGTCGCTATAAAAAGCAAAAGGGAAACAAGGGGGGCTATTTCTTAGCAAGTCTTGTCGGGGTTATTCTTGGAGGGTTACTCGTGATTGTTGCATTCCCGAAGCTTATTGAATACAATGCACTCCCTTACGATGTGTCACCCGCTGAACAAGCAACAAAGAACACGAACGGAAATGCGATTGACACCAAAAAGGTATCTGTAAATATAGAAACAGATATTACAAAGGCAGTCGATAAGGCAGGAGATGCTGTAGTAGGAATCTCCAATATTCAGGAAACAAGCTTTTGGCATGGAGCACAAGGACAGGCTCGGGAAGCAGGCTCCGGCTCTGGGGTTATTTATAAAAAGGATGGGAATAAGGCCTATGTTGTAACAAACCACCATGTCATTGCTGGGGCAAGTTCCCTGGAGGTTACCTTAGCAAATGGTACAAAAATTCCTGCAAAATTAAAGGGCAGTGACATCTGGACAGATTTGGCTGTGCTTGAAGTGGATGGCAGTAAAATCAAGACGATTGCAGAGTTTGGTGATTCTGATGCATTAAAAACCGGAGAACCGGTCATTGCCATTGGGAATCCATTAGGGTCTATTTTCTCTGGCTCCGTTACACAAGGGATCATTTCTGGTTTGGAGAGAGCGGTTCCAGTCGATATTGACGAAAATGGCGTAATTGATTGGCAGGCCGAGGTATTACAGACGGATGCGGCTATCAATCCGGGTAATAGTGGAGGAGCTCTTATCAATATCGCAGGCCAGGTCATTGGCATTAACTCCATGAAAATTGCTGAAAGTGCAGTGGAAGGCATTGGGTTGGCGATTCCAATCAATTCTGCAATTCCCGTAATTGAGGATTTAGAGAAATATGGCAAAGTGAATCGTCCATATATGGGCATTGAGCTACAGTCTGTGAACGAAATACCAGCTTATTATCAAAGAGAAGCATTAAAGCTGCCGGATAACGTGACAAGTGGAGTAGCGGTCATGCGGGTAGAGCCAAATTCTCCGGCTGCACAAGCAGGCTTAAAGGAGCTTGATGTCATCATTGAGATGGATGGTGATAAGATAGAGGATACGATCCAATTGAGAAAGCATCTATATACAAAGAAGACTATCGGGGATACCTTGAAGGTTAAATTCTACAGAGCAGGAAAAATTCAAGAAGCGACGATGAAACTGTCAGGCGACACATTGTAAGAATCGTTTGTGGATAAAATAAAGCAAGAAAGCGTAATGTGGCTTTCTTGCTTTTTTGTTATGATAGAGAATGTGGATAAATGAGAGTTGAGTAATTATCCACAATCGATAAAAAAGATAGGTTAGGATGATGAACATGATTTATTGCTGTGAGGAACATGTAGATCTTGCGATAGATACGATTGTAGACGAGTTTGAGACGTTTCCATTGCTATCAAAAGTAGAGGCTGAGGACTTATCAACAACCTGTGAATATTGTCAAAATAGGGCTATATATGTTGTAGCGAACGAATGATCTCATACAAGATGTGGATAGAAAATGTGGACATGTGGATAACTTTTGTGGATATCTTGTTTGTAAAGTGAGGATTAGGTGTGAATATCTCAATCATTACCGTTGGAAAACTAAAAGAGAAATATTTAAAGCAAGGAATTGACGAATATTTAAAAAGATTGTCTAGCTATGCCAAGATCGAAATCTTGGAGGTTTCCGATGAAAAAGCACCCGAGGAATTAAGTGCAGTTGAAATGGAGCAGGTGAAGCAGAAGGAAGGCGAGCGCATCCTTTCCAAGCTTCACCCGGATACATATGTCATTGCCCTAGCCATTGACGGAAAACAAAAGTCCTCAGAGGAACTTGCTGACTCACTAGACAAGCTCGCAACATACGGAAAAAGCAAAATAGCCTTCGTTATTGGCGGCTCACTCGGCTTGAGCAGCGAGGTTCTTCAAAGGGCAGATGAAAGGCTCTCCTTTTCTAAAATGACATTTCCTCATCAATTGATGCGTTTGATCTTGGTGGAGCAGGTGTATCGGGCTTTTCGGATTAATCGGGGGGAACCGTATCACAAATAGTGGTAAAACAAAAGATAGAAGTTGTTTTTGACAAAGATACGTTATCTTTACTATCTGAAACATGATCTATCCAGTCCATCTATGATTTAAAGTAGATATCTAACAAAAAAATTGTTACAAATCAATTAAATCTATTGACTTCCGAAGTGTAATTTATGATAATAAGAGTACAAAGAAACTTGCTCGCACGTTGTGTACGACTAAGTTTCATAAATTATAAGTGGTGGATTTGCTCGCACGTTGTGTACGACTAAATCCCATACATATTTAAGAGCATTGGTAACTAACTCGCACGTTGTGTATGACTTAGGGGCTTATGCTCTTTAATAATATTTGTAATAATTTTGTTTTTTATGGATATATTTATAATAGGTCGCACGTTGTGTACGACCTAAAGGAAGGGTTCGCACGTTGTGTGCGTCCCTTCTTTTTATTTATATTCATGGAACTTTAGTTTACTTTGAAGGAATTGAGTATAAAAATCCACAATTTTTGTTTGATGTCTCTTTCTTGGTGGGTGTCCATAGGCTTGTCTAAAATAAACAGATGATATGAAATTAATTAAGTCTGCCAATTGAATAAGATTACAATTCGCATCATGTGATTTCTTAATCTGTAAATCTGGATAAACCCGCTTATTAGAAGGGTTTTTAAGTGCATTATAAAAATTACTAATTTCTGCAGGTTTGCCATCATCACAAATAATAAAAGCAAAGTCATCGTTAGTTTCTAACTCTGTATTGATTAGGTTAACTAATTCTGTATAACCATTTATATGCATCTTGTTATGATCGCTAATTCCAGTATTAGTTTGATAAGTGGTCTTATCTGTAATAGATGCTATTACCCTAATATCTGAATCCTGAATTAAGGAGAGTAAATCTTCAACTACTTTAAACCTATCAGAGTCACCCAGATTATAATAGAAGTCCTCTCCATCAATGAATGCTTTTCCATGAATTTCAAAGTCTCTGAAGAAAGGGATGTTTCTAATTTGTTTCTCAGGAATTCCATGTACCTGTAATTTAATATCTTTCTTTAAGTTGTCTGAAATTTTCTGTACCTCGTTATGAAGATAGATTTGTTTTTCAAGTGGAACTAGAATTCCAGCATAACAAAGTACTGGTTGATTTCTTAAATCATTAAAACCATTATTTCCAGATTCATCAGTATAAAAACCATATAAAGACAAAGAGGGTTCACTTCTTTCATTAATTAATTTTTTAATCTTATAATTACCGGTATGTATCACCAGAAAAAATCTAGGTTAATGTACAAATTCCCTTTTGTATCTATTGTACTATGAATTTACCATAAGTGGAAGAGAAAAAACACAAAAAAAGAAACAATTGGTTTACTTTTTAGTATAAAATGTAGTATTATTAAATAAAATCCATCAATTAGGGGGAAGAATGTGAAAATCATATCGGGTTTAAACGATGAAACTATTGAAAGTTTGGTAAAAGCATTCGCGGGAACAACAAATGACGTAGTAGACGAAATTAAACAAGAGTATGGTTTAGAAACAGGAAACTTTAAAAATGGTGGAGTATGGGATATTAGATTTAGGCGCATTAAACAAGTTGCACTTGAAAATGGCTTAATAGTTTTAACAAAAAGAAGGGGAATTTGGACATTTATTTGTGTATTGGATACGGGCACAGGAATTTTATATGTATTTTCGAAAGAGAAGAACCTAGATATAGTCATAAAAAAACTTGGCAGAAAAAACATACACTACTTTCACGCCTTCGTCTCATTAAGTAGTGGTCCAATTGACCTTGACTATCAACAGATATCTCTATTTCCAACTCTAACTGAAGAGTATGAAAATAGAAGATTGAGAGAGGCACAAAAAATACTTGGAGAAGATTACCCTTTAGTCAATGATGTTGTGTTCATAGTGGCAAAGGAAGAGGAAAAGAAAATAGTAGGCGTTGAAGCGAAGTTGTTTAATCGTTATTTTGAATTATTAGACACTCAAGACTGGTCTATGTACGTTCCTGAAGATGAATACAGTAATTTATTTGTACTAGAGGAAGACACAATAGATAATACTGATACCGTAATGGTAATACCTAAGGTTAAACAGGAAGTTAAAGATAGGAAGCATCATTTTGATAAAACAATACCTTCAAAAAAGGAAGAAAAGAAAGATTTAAAAGAGGAAGATCATAGTTAATTAGTCCTCATATAAGGAGGAATCTAAGTGTTAGAAAGACAATTTAACGGTTCAAGAATAAGAGAAGGAAGAATATACAGAGGTTTAACAATAACTGACCTTGCAAAAGAATTAGAAATAAGTAAACAAATGATTTCAAAATATGAAAATAATAGGGCTATACCTACTTTCGAAGCACTTTTACAAATAAGTAAAATATTAAACTTTCCTAAAGAATATTTTTATGAAAACTCAATTGAGGTAAGAACTGGAAATACCTACTTTCGTTCACTATTGACTACAGGTAAAAAGGAAAGGGAAATGCAATATGATCGTGTTAAGTATTTAACTATTATTAGAGCCTTACTAGAAGAGTATGTTGACTTTCCAGAATTAGATGTTCCCGATTTCTCTGAACGAGATATAGAAAATGTGGAGGATATTGCAGAACGCTTAAGGGATTACTGGGGTCTAAGTGACAAACCTATTAAGGATATAGTCTATTTACTCGAAACAAAGGGTTTTGTAATATCTTCACTAAACCTAGAAAGGAAATCAATTGATGCCTTTGGTTCGCAACAAGAAGTAAATGGAAAGCACTATTATTCAATCGTATTAGGGAACAATAAGAGATCATTTTATAGACGTCAATTTGATGTTGCACACGAATTAGGACATAAAGTCTTACATGACCCATACCTAAACCTTGATGATTTAACTAAAGATGAATTTAAACAGATTGAACAAGAAGCAAATGATTTTGCAGCAGCATTTCTGTTGCCAAGGGAAAGTTTTCTTAGGGATGTATCCATTCACTCAAACGATTTGATGTACTATAAAACTCTAAAAAAGAAATGGTGCGTATCCATTGGAGCGATGGTTATGCGGGCCTATAAATTAGGTGCTATATCTGATGGAACATACCAATACATGCAAAGATCTATAAGTCAGAAAGGTTGGAGAACTAAGGAACCGCTTGATGATATTAAAGATATAAGAGAGCCTGTTTCTATGAAGCAAGCCATAGAATTGTTAATTGAAAACAACTATATTACTGGGGACGACTTTATGTACAAACTATCTAAACACTATGGACTCAGTTTGTTTCGTGAAGAAGTTGAAGAATTACTTGGATTAGAAAAAGGTTATCTTGAAACAGAGAGTGAACCTCAAAAGAATAATATTGTAAGTATTAAAGATAGAATAAATTCGAAGTCTAAAATAGATTAAGATGATTGGTTGAGAACAGGGTGGAAATACCCTGTTCTTTTTGTACACCCTTGTAGGTAATCGTAATAAAAATAGCGGTTAAACCAATAGTGGATAGAAAAGTCTAGTTATTAGATAAAGAGCGCACTCATCTTATTATTTTTCTCAGAATCTCATCAATCATTGTGTTAACTGTCGTATTGTGGAGGGCCCGATGCCTGTAAGTGATGACACTTCTTTAATGGTTAGGTATTTCTTAGGCGAATTTTGTTTACGTTGATTTAAGTTATTAACCGTAATTAAAAATTCCTCTCTAATAATAGTTCCCAAGAGATATTCGTAAGCGTCAAATAGAATCCACCTGTTAGTGTATATAATACCTATGAGATAATCTCTTTAAATCAAAGTTTGAGGAGGTTTTTTATGTCCCAGAG
>NZ_JAUSTU010000040.1:0-21461 GCF_030813005.1 Anoxybacillus andreesenii | reverse complement strand
AGCCGGAAAAGTAGTGCGGTTGGCGAACTTTCAGAGCCCTTTGAAGGGCTGGCCAGTAACGAAGGCTTTCAGCCGTAGAACAAACCACCCGTTTTTACGGGTGGTTATGATTTTTTTCTCTAGGCGCTGTTAATTTTTTTGTTGGTCTTGATACCACCATATGTGCATGGGTTCACTACGTTGCTCGTGCCGAGCAAAACCCGTTCACGCCCTGCACATATGGCTAGTATGAACACTGAACATTAACACATTCTTTCTTTGAACTACTCCATCTTAATTTTCTAACGAAAATTTGAAGATGGAGATTCCTGCGAACACCGAAGTATCCTTCAGTTTCTTAGCAGGCTATCCCTGTCGCACCGACAGTTAGCAGTGCAAGCGACTCATGGAGTCTCCTGCGGAGTTGCAATCTTGTACGTTGGACTCACTGCACGTTCTACTTTGCTTGGTTTTCGCTACTTCGATACGTGCAGGGCGAATGACGCTTGGATATTTTACAGTACGAAGCCTTTCTCGTACCAACCCCATATATCCAGTTTTCAAAGAACAACTTACAGGGATATTATACCATACGAACATATGTTTTGTCTATCACCAACCGACATTCATCTCCCACTTATTTTTGGGCTAAGCCCTTCACAAAATTGAAGTGGGAGTCTTCTGTCGGAAATCCGATAAATCGGATGCTTTTTTCAATCACCGAATCCTTCATAATAAAACTGAATTCCTCACCAAATCTTTTTTCAAGGAGATCTTGTCCTACCAACTGTGGACCCTCTGTCTCATAGTAATAGGCGTTATTCTGAAGCTCTTTTGCTTCTCCGTAAAAAATCGCCTTCACGAAGGAGCCATCCTTACTCTCTACCTCATATTCCCCAATCAATTGGACCTCCCCTAAGATCGCACCCGTTTCCTCCTGAACCTCCCTCCTGACTGCTTCTTCTAGTGTCTCGCCAGCTTCAACCTTCCCACCAGGGAACTCGAGACCCCGCTGTTTATGCTTGGTCAGCAGCCACTGACCCTTGTATCGACAAATGGCCAGAACATGCTTAGCAGGCTTTGAAAAAGAATTTTTCTCAAAAGCTAGCCTTACCGTATCACCATGATAATCTTGAAATGTTTCCATTTTATCCTCCATCCTAATAACTGCTTATTTTCATTATATCGAAAAACAACAAAAAAACATTTTCGAGAAAATTATGAAACTATTTCCATATTACTACGTATGATTAATGGGTAGGTTCTTTTCTCCAAACATGGTTGCTTTCGCACAAAAAATCTATAGATTGAACCTTGATTATGCAGTCTATTTATTAAAATAACAGAGAAAAGTGCTGGCCTACTCTATGCGTGGCATACGTCTAGTATGAAACGGAATGGCTGGCAGTAAAGCCGTTCAAAACCACGTTCCGTACGAGAACAGCCATTGGGTAAGACCAAGAAGTAAAGGAGTGGAGAAATTGAGAAAATTAGTTTCCATCGTTACAGGACTCTTCCTTATCCTCATGCTTGCAGCCTGTAATCAGACAGCAGAACCTGTAGCGAAGAAGGACAACACAAAAGATCAAAAGCAAACAGAGGAAAAGAGCGAAAAGATTTCTGAATTAACTTTGGCTGAAGTTTTTGAAAAAGCCACTGCTGCCTCAGAAGAGCTGAAGAGCTTTGGATTAAGAATGGATCTCGAGCAAGAAATAACCGGGCCAGAGACAGTAAATGTGAAGTCGACGGTTGATGCGAAGGCTACCCAAAATCCGATGGCCCTTCATCAAAAAATGAAAATGACCGTACCAGATACCGCGGAACAAATGGAAACGGAAATGTATCTTACACCCGAAGGCATCTACATGTTTGCTCCGACAGGGGAAGGATGGATGAAGTTTCCTACTGAAATGGCTGAAGAGCTCATGCAAAGCACACCTCAGCAATCCAATCCAATAGGGGAGCTAAAGAAGCTAGAGAAGTATGTAGACGATTTCAAATTTGAACAGGACGATAACTCCTACATACTTAAATTGAAGGCATCTGGTAACAAATTTAATGACCTCATTAATGAAACTATTGAACAAGCCCTTCCGGAAATGTCTCAGGAAGTCATGGCCTCACAGGATCTCAATATTAAAAATATCGAATATGAGATTTATATTGATAAAGAGACCTTCTATCCAAGTAAGTTGAATATGAAAATGGATATGGACATAACAGCTGAGGGTGAAACAATCAGTCTGAAACAAATCATCAGTGGTGAGTACATGGATTATAATCAAATCGGTGAAATTACTATTCCTCAGGAAATAGTCGACACGGCAATCGAAATGGAAATGTAATAAGGTAAAATGAATAGCAATGCCGCTTTCTTATAGGAAGCGGCATTCTTTTATAACGTTTTAGCTCTCCCCTTCTAGAATCCCCATTGACTCAATATGATTCCTTGCTTCCTGATCTCCTAAGTCATAAATCATTTGATAAATTTTGACCATGGTTTCATCATATGCATCATTTTGTTTGTCATGGTGATATTCTAAAAATGGAACATGCGCCCGCCAAAAGTTCTGCCACTCAGTTGAATAGTTTTGATCAAAATACTCTCTCAGCATCGTAATTTCATCATCGGTCGCCTCAATCCGGAAATTCCAGGCAGAATCGGTACTGCTCTTTGTAATCTCGCCCGTTCCCACATTGATATAATAAGTCTTTTTTTCTTCACTCACGGATATGACCCCCTTTTTCATTAGGCTGTTTTCGAAACAATATTTGAGAAATGAGCCTTTCATTATGATTATTAGTTGTAGGGCATCCATTTAAACGTGAAGTCCGGTATTTATTTTTATTCAAATTGGAATAATTGCTTATGATTAGGGTATTGTATTAAGAAACACGGGGGTGGAAGCAATGAAGCTGGTGGATGAAATCTATGAGTTTTATCGGGATAAGCTAACAGGGGATGACGAAGATATTGATATGCTGACCTTTGCCTTGCTTGAGGAAATGTCCTACGATGACCTGATGAACATCATCAAAGAACTCGATAAGCAAGAACTCTATGACCTAATTGGACTATACTTAATGGAAGCACTAAAGGGCAAATTCGCTAGCAAAGACTACGGCCAACAACGCGCCCACCTGCACTAATTTCGGTACCAGGTACCGTCGGTGGACAAACCCCTAAATTTGTCCTCCACAGGTGGACAGTTACATATTTCTTCTCCATAATACATGCAAAAGCTGGCTGATTCATTAGCCAGCTTTTTGTTAGCTGTTTTATTCTCCTAAGAAGGCACGGAACATCCATAGATGCTTGGTTAGACTCTTCTTGATCCCGATAAACATATCAGCTGTGCCATCGTCGCCTGCCTCTTCTGCTTCCTTGATTCCTACCTGCAATTCACGGGATAAGATTTCAAAATCCTCCACAACACTCTTCACCATAGCTGTTTCATCAGCTTCCTGACCAGTTGCTTCCTTTATGGATGCAAGCTGGAGACATTCAGCCATCGTACCAATTGGCTTCCCCCCAAGAGCAAGGACTCGTTCAGCGAGCTCATCAATATATTCGTTTGCCTCATCATAGAGCTCCTCAAATTTCTCATGTAAGGCAAAAAAGTGGTGCCCTTTAATAAACCAATGATAGTTATGAAGCTTAACAAAAAGCACCGTCCAATTGGCTACTTGTTTATTTAAGTCTTTTACTACTGCATTTGACATGATATCAACCTCCTCAGCATAGATTTCCCAATTTTGCAGATAAAAAACAAGTTTTCACAAATAAAGTGCACTTTCATGTTAGAATAGCTATGATTGCCTTAAAAAGAAATATGGGAGGGATATGTTGTGTTAGTAGTTCTCATTATTTGTATTATTATTTGTTTCGCGGTCATCATCCTTTCTGCGGTGGTAACGAGCAAAGCATACTCGTACAAGCATTCCGTTGATCCATTAGAAAAGACTCCTCATTTAGATAATGACAGAGATTTACACACCTAAATATAGAACGTATGCGAGGAAGAAATAATGAGCTTTACTTCAATAATCATTGGCGTCATTTTTATTTTAAATATGTTTTTAGCAATGATTGTCGTTTTTCTGGAAAGGAAAGATGCTGGCGCCACATGGGCTTGGATCTTGGTTCTCTTTTTTATTCCGGGCTTTGGCTTCTTCATGTACCTGTTCTTCGGAAGAAGCTTAACACACTCCAAAATGTTTCAATGGGAGGATCAGAAAAAAGTCGGAATTGCACAGTTCATATCCAATCAGCTCATGGAAATCTGTACCGGAAACTTTCCATACCGAAACAGCATTGAAAAAAAATATCATGATCTTATTTTCTTACATCTCAGCAATAATGATGCCGTCCTCACCCAGGATAATCAGGTCGATCTCTTTACAGACGGAAAAGAGAAATTTCAATCCCTGTTTCGGGATATTGAGAAGGCCAAAGATCATATCCATTTGCAATACTACATTCTCAAAAAAGATGATATTGGAAAAAAACTACTTGCGGCCCTAATCAAGAAAGCGAAGGAAGGCGTCAAGGTTCGGGTTCTCTATGATGATCTTGGGTCTAGAGGGATGACACGCAGCTTTTTTAAAGAGCTACGCCATGCCGGCGGAGAGGTGGAAGCTTTTTTTCCTTCAAAACTACATATCATTAATTTTCGAATTAATTACCGAAATCATCGTAAGCTCGCGATTATCGATGGAAAAATTGGCTATGTAGGTGGTTTTAATGTCGGAGACGAGTACCTAGGGAAAAATCCGAAATTCGGCTATTGGCGAGATACCCATTTGCGGATAAAAGGGAGTGCCGTCTACGCCATCCAAACCCGTTTTATATTGGACTGGAATCAAGCGTCCCATCGCCATGATATTCACTATGCACAAAATTTTTTTCCTAAAGATGTTTCCGCTGGGCAAGTAGGGATCCAAATCGTTAACTCTGGGCCAGACTCTGAATGGGAGCAGATTAAATATGGCTATATTAAAATGATCACCTCTGCCAAAAAATCGATTTGGATTCAGACTCCTTATTTTATCCCCGACGCAAGCCTTCTAGATGCGCTAAGGATTGCTTCCTTATCAGGAGTAGATGTCCGAATCATGATTCCAAATAAGCCGGATCATATGTTTGTCTATTGGGCAACGATGTCCTATGTAGGCGAAATGATCAAGGCAGGTGCGAAGATTTTTATTTATGATAATGGCTTTATCCATGCCAAGACGATCATCGTAGACAAGGAGGTTTCCTCGGTCGGAACCGCCAATATCGATGTTCGAAGCTTCCGTCTTAACTTTGAAGTTAATGCATTTATCTATCATGAAGAAATCGCCCATGAACTTTCCGAAAGCTTCATGAAGGATATGGAACTATCTTGGGAGATGACAAGTGAAAAGTATCACCATCGTTCTCTCTATATTCGATTTAAGGAGTCTATTTCAAGGCTCCTCAGTCCCCTATTATAAAAGCTCTTTTCTCAAACCATAAAAAAAATCGGCGACAAATCGCCGATTTTTTTATGCAAACACTTGCTTCAATTCTTCTTTTGAGTGCCCGAGCCAATATCGCATTAATTTCTTTGCTCCTTCTAAATCATGAAGCTTGGCCTGGCCACATTGCTTCTCATTCGCTGCTGGAATTTCTTCTATTTCAACAGCTGCCTTCATCGTCGCATCTAATAAATCGATGATTTCTTCCACCGTCGGTTCGCCACTAACCACTAAATAATAGCCTGTCTGACAACCCATTGGGGAAATATCGATAATATCAAAATGATCATATTTTAGCGCATGCTCACGAATATTAAAAGCGAGCAAATGCTCTAACGTATGAATAGAATCTGGCTTCATCGCCTGCTTGTTCGGCTGGCAAAAACGTATATCATACTTATTAACGACACCGTCTGATCCTACATGATGAACACCACAATGTCTGACATAGGGTGCCTTTACTGCATTATGGTCCAATTCAAAGCTCTCTACTGATGGCATTTCTCTTCCCTCCCGAGGATACCTTACATTTGTTCCGAAGTCTCATTCATAGACTAATATACCATAGGTATGATATCTTTTTGAAGAAATCTTATTTTTCAAAGGATGAGAACTTATGATAAAAAAAATCATGATCGGGCTGATTCGTTTTTACCAAATTGTAATCTCCCCACTAAAGCCACCCACCTGCCGATTCTATCCAACCTGCTCCCATTATGGCTTAGAGGCTATTCGCAGATTTGGACCGATCAAAGGAGGATGGCTCACCATTAAGCGCATTTTAAAATGTCACCCATTTCATCCAGGTGGAGTAGATCTAGTGCCAGAGAAAAAAGAAACTAAATCCTAGTCTCCCCATACCCATTGGATACGAGATCAAGCTTTCCTGTTTCCGGATCAATGACAAGACCATGAACCGGAATATCCTTTGGTAAAAGAGGATGCTTACGAATCATCTCGACACTGTGCTGAACGCTTTCAGTTACATCATTGAATCCTTCCAGCCATTTTTCAACATCCATGCCTGAGTAGGTCAGCATTTCCAGTGTTTCTTCCTTAATTCCCCGTTCCTTCATTTGGGCGATCATCTTATCTGCCTTCATGCCTGACATCCCACAATCATGATGTCCAATCACCAAAATTTCATCTGCATTAAGCTGATACACAGCGACCAGCAGGCTTCTCATAATACTTCCAAAAGGGTGGGATACGAGTGCACCTGCATTTTTCACAAGCTTAACATCCCCATTGCCGACATTTAAGGCCTTCGGCAATAGTTCGAGCAATCTGGTGTCCATACAGGTTAAAATAACCATTCTTTTATTCGGAAATTTCGTTGTCGCATACTGTTCGTATTTTTTCTCACTTACAAACTCTTCGTTATACTCTAAAATCTCTTCAAGCAATCTCATAAATCTTCCCCCTTTCTAATCATTTTTCAGGTATTCATACACATAATAATAATGGCACTATTCCATTAAAGCCACTACAAAACTAGACAATTTTTTATCTTGCAATTATAACACAATTATTATAAGATACTAAAGTAAATCGTAATCATTACGGATTATAACTATTTTGTTTTATATTGAGAGGAGAAAAGCATGAAAAAAATAGTCCCCCTCTTTTTAGTCCTGATCATCTTCACACTTGCAGGCTGTAAAGCGGAAGAAAATAAAAAGAAGATTGCTGAGGACGGAATACTTGACGTTTATACAACCGTCTATCCACTTCAATATTTTACTGAGGAAATCGGAAAAGAATTCGTCAAAGTTCAAACGATTTATCCTCCAGGTTCTGACGAGCATACGTTTGAGCCTTCACAAAAGGATATGATGAAGCTAGCCGATTCCGATCTATTTATATATGTCGGTCTAGGTTTGGAAGGCTTTGTGGATAAAGCAAAGCAAACGTTAAAAAATGAAGAGGTTGTTCTTCTTCCCGCAGGAGAGAACATTAAACATCTTGAAGAACACAAAGCTCCAGACGATGACGGCCATCATCATGGTGATATTGACCCGCATGTTTGGATCGATCCCGTTTATGCAAAAGAGCTTGCAGAAGCAATCAAAAACGAATTGAGCAAGCAATTACCAACACATAAAGAAGAATTCGAGAAAAACTATGAGCAATTGGCGTCCGATTTGGATGACTTGAACACAAGGTTTGAAGCTCTAGTGAAAAACGCTAAGCATAAGGAAATTATTGTTTCTCATGCAGCCTATGGGTATTGGGAAAAGCGCTATGGCATTAAGCAGCTTAGTATTTCTGGTCTGTCCTCCTCTAGTGAGCCTACTCAGAGAGAGCTAAAGCAAATTATTAAAACGGCACAGGAAAACGATTTGAACTATGTATTTTTAGAGCAAAATGTCAGCACCAAGCTAGCAGAAGTCGTTCGGAAAGAGATAAAGGCAGAGCCGCTCTACCTTCATAACCTATCTGTTTTAACAGACGCTGACATAAAAAATAAACGAACCTATTTTTCCATAATGAATGACAATCTAAAGGCTTTAGAAACGGCGTTGGCAAAATAACGAACCCTCCGATTTGGAGGGTTTTATTTATCGAGCATTTGTCTAAGCTCTCGCCTCAACAGCTTTCGAGAAGCATTTCTTGGAAGCTCATCGACAAAGTAGATCTTCTTTGGCAGCTTATACCTTGCGAGCCTTTCCGAACAATAGTGGATGATTTCTTCTTCAGCGACTGAGCCTATTTTTTTTACAAAGGCAACAGGTACTTGCCCCCATTGGTGATCCGCAGCTCCAATTACTCCTGCATCCTCTATGTCTGGGTGTGAGGTGAGGATTCCTTCTATTTCTGCTGGATAAATATTTTCCCCACCCGAAATGATTAAATCCGAGCGACGATCTAGTACATAAAGAAAGCCTTCCTCATCTAAATAGCCAACATCCCCGGTTTTGAGCCATCCATCCACAAATTGTTTTCTTGATTCCACTTCCCTGTTCAAATAACCAGACGTCACATTAGGGCCCTTGACAAGGATTTCACCTGATTGGTTAGCTTCAATTTCTTTCCCATTAGAATCTGCAATTTTTACTTGTGATGGAAACAACGCCTTTCCAGCCGAGCCAAGCTTACTAATACTGTATTCAGGTGACAAGGTGACAATTTGCGAGGAGGTTTCGGTCATCCCATAGCTTTGGAAAACCGGAATATTTTTCTCAACACATTTCTCCAATAGAGGCAACGGAGCTGGTCCACCTCCTAAAAGCATACAACGAAATCGAGACGGAAGGGTCCGATGATTCAGTGCCTCAACAAGGCGGGACAGCATGGTAGTAACAACGGACATGATCGTCACCTTTTCCGTTTCAATCGTCTCGAGAACAAGTCCTTCATTAAAGCCTTCGTGAAGCACCATCCTCATCCCATAGATAATGCTTCTCATTAAGATAGAGAAGCCGCTAATATGAAACAAAGGTACCGTACACAACCAGCAATCATCCTCACTTATCCCTAAATTCAGAGCTGACCCAGTTGCACTCCACCAATGATTCCCGTAAGTTTGCAGTACTCCCTTTGGCTTCCCTGTTGTCCCAGAGGTATACATCACCGAGCATACATCATCTAGGTTCACCTCATCTTGAACAGCAGGGGACATGGAATTTGATGTATCGATGGTTGCCTTCCATAGCCATGGAATCTCAAGTTGCAGCCTTGCTAGCTTGTCTCTAAACCCCTCTTCCGTTATAAAAAGGATCGAATTCGAGTCCTCGATTTGCCATGCAAGTTCTTCTGCGGTCAAACGATTATTTAGGATCACCGCTATCCCCCCAATCAGCTGAAGGGACAATAGCATCACGACAGAGTCGACATGATTTTGCAAAAGAACTGCCACATAATCCCCTTTTTTTACACCTTGAGATTGTAGGTGACCCGCTTGCTTCAAAGCACGCTCATACATCTCCTTGAAGCTATAATCCCGATCTTTAAAACGAATCATCGGTCGATTTGGGGTTAAAAAAGCTCTCTTAAGCAATGGGTTCGGAATGGTTTCAGTCATCACGCATCACCACCTTATATTTCACTGGATATGTTTATGTTCGGTGTTAATTTTAGCTTTAACCAAACCGTTAGAAAAACAGACATCAACAAAGTTCAGCATAGCCTATTCCTCAAAAACCAAACAGCTTGATACTGAGATCAAGCTGTTTGAAGGTTTCTTTAATTAAGGGAAACGAGGGAATTGACCGAAGTCTGGCTTACGCTTCTCTTTGAAAGCATCACGGCCTTCCTTCGCCTCTTCTGTCGTATAGTAAAGCAATGTAGCATCTCCTGCAAATTGCTGAATTCCAGCTAATCCATCCGTATCCGCATTCATCGCTGCTTTTAGGAAGCGAAGAGCAGTTGGACTCTTCTCAAGAATTTCCTCACACCATTGAATGGTTTCTTCTTCTACCTTCTCAAGTGGGACAACGGTATTGACCAAGCCCATATCGAGAGCTTCCTGCGCATTATATTGTCGACAGAGGTACCAAATTTCGCGAGCTTTTTTATGGCCGACAATTCTCGCTAAATAACCAGAACCATAGCCTGCATCAAAGGAGCCGACCTTTGGTCCAGTTTGACCAAATACCGCATTATCTGCCGCAATCGTCAAATCACAAACGATATGAAGAACATGCCCTCCCCCTATAGCATAGCCCTTTACCATCGCAATGACTGGTTTCGGAATGACGCGGATTAGGCGTTGAAGGTCCAATACATTTAAGCGAGGAATTTGGTCCTCACCGACATAACCTCCGTGACCGCGAACAGATTGATCCCCACCAGAACAGAATGCTTTGTCACCCGCTCCAGTTAAGATAATAACACCGACATTGGAATCATCACGTGCATATGCGAAAGCATCAATTAGTTCCATGACGGTTCTTGGTGTAAATGCATTATGTACATGTGGACGATTGATTGTAATTTTCGCAATCCCATTGTATGTTTCATAAATAATTTCTTCATACTGGCGTCCTGCAACCCACTCTACTGACATAAAGCAACCTCCAATCATTTATTTAGCTCCAAACATGGGAGCAGTCAAGTTTTGCCTTTTTATGTTTTCGACAGAAACCCACTTATTATTGTACCAAATTTTTCACAATTCTCCACATGAATTGCATGGCCAGAGCCTTCGACATTCACCCACTGGGAATTTTCGAGTCGTTCCTGCATTTTTTCAGCAATCAGACAAAATTTCGTATCTAAGGAACCAGTGATTAAAAGTGTACTCATTTTTATATTCTCAAGCTCTCCCCACCAGGAGGGTTGCGCTCCAGTCCCCATTCCTCTTAAACTATTCGCCAAGCCCTTCGCAGAATTTTGAAGTCGCTGTTCCCTTTGACTCTTTTGAACCTCTGAAGGAAGGCGTTTTTGACTTTCAAATAAGGAGATGTTTTCCCAATAATCGACAAACTCCTCTATGCCCTTTTCCTCAATAAAATCAGCTAGCTTCTCATCCTGCTTCATTCTCTCTTTTCTTTCTTCTACAGAGGCTAATCCAGGTGAAGCACTTTCTAGCACAAGCTTTCGAACCTTCGTTGGATATTTGGCGGCAAAGGATAAAGCAAGCCTTCCTCCCATTGAATATCCGACAAAGTCCGCTTTTTGGATTTTCAATTTCTCCATGATTAGAAAAATATCATCCACGACAGACAGCATTCTATATCTTTCTTTCTGATCCGTCATCTCTGTTTTCCCATGTCCAATAATATCGACAGCGATCAGCTTTGAGTGTTTTCCCCATTTTTCATAAAAAGGCTGCCACATCGACATATTCCCTGTAAATCCATGTAGCAAAATCACGGGAAACCCGTCGCCATACGTATCCACATTATAGCGAATGCCGTCTATTACATGTCTCATGCCCTGTCACCCTTCAAAAGTCGACTTATTTCCTGGGAAACATAATTCCACAAATCTCGATGCTCTTTGAGGTTTATGTCACGAATTGTCGTAATTTCCATCACTGATAAGCCAACATTCTCCATATTTTGCTGAAAAGAGGAAGTAAAATGCTCCCAATCTGTAATGAGGTCATAAGAACCATTATACATCTTGATGGCATGCTCAAACTGAAGATCTAATGGCGTACCAAATAGTTTTTCGAAATTCTTTGGATACCCCGCCTGAGGAAGGAAGGAAAAAATCCCCCCACCGTTATTGTTAATGACAATAATTTTTATATTTAAATCATAGAGCTTGGCAGCCATAAGTCCGTTTAAATCATGGAAAAAGGTCAAGTCACCCACAATTAAATAAAGAGGTTGAAGCACGGTGGAAGCACCTAATGCTGTCGAAATGGTCCCATCGATTCCATTAGCACCACGATTGGCCATGATTTTAATTGAGTTATGATTAAAATGGAAAAAAGTATCTAAATCCCGTATCGGCATACTATTGCCAACGAATACAGTGGCCCCTTCTGGAAGGATGTCAGGAAGCATATGAAAGAGCTTCCCTTCACTTAATTGATTGACATCGCGGATTTTCTTCAAGCAAGTCTTTGTAAAAGAATTCAATTCTCTCCATTTGATTAAATAGTCATCCTCGGATTTCTTCTCCACATATTCCAAGATAGATTGGCAAAATTCCTTTTCACCACAATAGAGCATTAATGAGGATAAAAGTGATGGGTCTCGCCAACCGCTCCCACTGTCAATGACCCATTGGTCCGCCTGTTTATTTTCCTTTAAGAAAATCGTCAAGGCTTTGGAAACAGGCATTGCTCCAAATCGAATAATCACATCGGGCTTTAATGCATCTTTTGCATCTTCATTTCTTAAAAATGTATCATATGTATCAATAATATTAGTCCCATCATGAGTCCCACTTCTTAGCTGGGACAATGGATCAGCTATGATCGGAAACTTTAAATGATTCGCTAAGGTAGTGACAGCCTCTATGAACCCGTCCTGCTCGATAGAACCACATACAATTATCCCTCTTGAGTAATTGCTTAAATGATTCCCGATTCTTTCTAACTGCTGGGATGCTAATGTAGGGATGCCACGGTCAATCATGACATAGCCATTCTCCCGTTCAGATACCTGAAATAAGTCTTCTCGCTCAAGATTCGGAACCAACGGCTCTCGAAACGGGAAATTGAGATGAACGGGCCCTGCTGGGGCTGCAAGGGCGGTTGTTGCTGCCCTTGCACAGACGGTTCGAACATAGCGCTGCTGTTCCTCTGTTTCCTCAGGAAGGGCCATCTCCACAAACCACTTTACATGATGACCATATAAATGAATTTGGTCGATCGCTTGTGGTGCACCAACATCCCTTAATTCATGAGGGCGGTCCGCCGTCAGAACCACCAGTGGTACCCTAGAATAATGCGCCTCTACAATGGCAGGAAAGTAATTAGCTGCTGCTGTTCCAGATGTACAAAGAATCGCTACCGGCTGTCCCGATGCTTTTGCCATTCCTAATCCAAAAAAGGCGGCAGATCGCTCATCCACATTGATATGCACACGTAAATCCGGGTGCTCTGCCATTACCATCGCCATGGGTGTTGAACGCGAGCCTGGACTTACAACGACATCCCTAATTCCTGTGTGCACAAGCTCTGAAACAAAAGCTGCGATATAAGAAGTTAACGCTTCTTGATTACTCATTTTATTAAAAACCTCCAAGTGCCGAAAGCATGGGGCGAAACTTAATCTTTGTTTCGACATACTCGCTATCTGCATCAGAATCCTGAACGATGCCACATCCTGCAAAAAGGGATGCTTCATTTTTTTGAATGAGCGCTGAACGAATCGCTACCGCAAATTCTCCATTGCCAGCGTAATCTAACCAACCAATCGGAGCAGCATATAATCCACGATCCAACGCTTCAATTTCCCGTATTTTCTCAACTGACGCCTTTTGAGGCAGACCACCTAGCGCTGGAGTTGGATGAAGGGAATTTACAACCAGTAAAAGGGAACAATCTGGATTCGCAATTCCCACCACAGGAGTGTACAAATGCTGAATATCTCTCGTCTTCAATAAAGTTGGTTGTTCCGGTAGACGCACTTCGAGACATTCCTGCTCCATCGCCTCTTTTATCATTTCCACCACATAATGATGCTCAATTAAATTCTTTTGATCATTTAATAGAATTTGACCGAGCTTTGCATCCTCATCCTCTGTTTTGCCTCTCGCTATAGAACCAGCAAGGCATGTAGAAAACAGTTGGTTGCCTTCTTTCTTAACCAATCGTTCTGGGGAAGCCCCTAAGAAACAATCCCCATTTGATTCAAAGGCAAAGATAAAGCTACCTTTTTGTTCCTCAAGCAGTTTGTTAAGAACACCTTCTATCGAAACCTCATCATGAAAAATCAATCTAAGCTCTCTTGCTAGCACAACCTTTTTTAGCTGGCCATTTTTTAATTCCTCAACAAGATTTCGAACGGAGTTTTTCCATTCACTAGGATGGACAACTTCCTTTTCTTCTATAAGCCTTGATTTTGCAAATGGTTTCACTAGAGATGCTAGTGATAATAATGAGTGACGCTCCTCAAGAACCTGATCAACGATGGATAGCTGATCATGTTGGGTACAAATGATGTTCGTTGTCAAATAAGCTTGCCCTTCAATGATCGAAAGCAAATATTTAGGCACATGAAACAATGCATCTGGGTATTTTGACCAGAGGCTTGTCTTTTCTTTTAGGGGGTCAAAAGAAAAACCTCCAAACATGATAGGCCCCGTCCCCATTTTCTCCTGCTCTTTCAGGATAATGGCTTCACTGATTAAGCGATTCCATTCCATTTGTGTTTCAGTAAAACGCTCGTTTCCATTAATCGATTGAATCTGTTTGCATGTCCCCATTCCTACTAGGACCGTCTCCTCAGTAGGATCCTTCCAAAAGAATCGTTCCCCCATATACTTTTCTATTCCTGCCGCAAAAAAGGAAAGAGGCTCTATATGATCGACTTTTTGAACTTCACTTACTAATACGGGAACTAAGCTTGTTTTTGCTCGTCCTAATGCCTGCTCAATTCCTATTTTTAGCTCCGTATTTAGCAACGTTACCAAAAAATCCCCTCCAATTAAAAAAGGCTCTATTCAAATAAAGCAATGTGTATATAAATTCTAAATAGCCACCATAAAAATCATACCAGTCTTTGCTCGGTTTATCTAGATTTCAAACCTATTTTAAAATACACCTCAACCTCATGAAATGTCAATGAAAGCTACAAAATCGACCTAGTTTTTTCCTTATTATTATATAATACTGCTTCATTGGCTATTCAGGTCCTATTACACCTCCATGGCAATTCCATCCTCGAATAACTGTAAAAAGACATTGACACTCTCTGTCAGTTTGCCTAAACTTGAATTTGGATGTTATCAATATTGGATTGATAATATAGTTATTTATATAGATATCATGCTTTTTTTAGGGGGAGAAAAGATGCAAACAGAAACGAAAACTAGTTATAATCCTGTTACTCCCAACAAAGGCTGGAAGGTCTGGTGGAAGCTGACAAGGCCTCATACACTAACAGCTGCTTTTGTTCCGGTCCTATTAGGAACTGCTTTAGCCATTCACGAGACAAAGATTAATCTAGGGCTATTCTTTGCCATGCTAGTTGCCAGTCTACTCATCCAGGCCGCTACAAACATGTTTAATGAATACTATGACTATAAACGGGGCTTGGATAATGAGGAGTCAGTAGGAATTGGAGGTACCATCGTAAGAGATGGTGTAAAACCAAAAACGATCATGCAAATTGCCTTAGGTTTATATGGTGTTTCAATCTTAATCGGTGTTTATATTTGTATGAATACCTCATGGTGGCTTGCTGCCATCGGGTTATTTTGCATGATTATTGGCTATCTCTACACCGGTGGTCCACTGCCAATTGCCTATACGCCATTTGGTGAAATTTTTGCCGGCTTTTTCATGGGAATGGGCATCATTCTAATTAGCTTCTATATTCAAGCTGGAACGATCACGGTAACAAGCATTTTAGTATCGGTTCCAATCTTCATACTTGTCGGAGCTATTTTGCTTTCAAACAATATTCGTGATCTCGACGGTGATAAAGAGTTCGGACGAAAAACCTTAGCTATTTTATTAGGTCGAAAAAAGGCCATTTACTTATTAGCTAGTATGTTCACTGTTTCATATATATGGGTATTTGTCTTAATGATGATGAGCTATTCATCCGCATGGATGGCCATTGTCGTACTCAGTGCACCGAAAGCTATCCAAGCAACCAAAGGCTTTATCGGCAAAACGATACCGATCCAAATGATGCCTGCGATGAAGGCAACAGCACAAACGAACACGATATTTGGATTTCTATTATCAATCGGATTATTTTTAGACTACTTCATTTAAAAAAGCTTCTGGGGAAACTCCCCAAGCGTTCTCTTCTGGGCAGAAATAACATATGAATTCACAATAAATTAGCAAAGAAAAAACTGCGATTTTATATTAAAGTGGACCCCATGTCAAGGACACTTTGAAAAAAACTACTAACTTTTATTGCTCCTTCCTCTTATGGTTGTTCCATAGGAGGAGTGGTGACAAGTTCAGGCACACGCTCAAAACTAAGAACGTGTGCCTTTGTTATCCATTAGAAATATGAAGAGACATTATTTATCAAGTTTGAAAGCATTAGAGTTTTCTGTTTTTCAAGAAGAACATACCTTACGAACCTACCCCAATTGGATGGTAAGATATTTTGAATCTCTAACAGAAAAGGAACAATGGAAATACTTTCTCGATTATCGGAAAGTGGCTGATCAAATGCTATCCGAATCATATCTTATCGATCAATTAAAATGGATATTAAAGTTTCCATCCATCGAATTAGAATATGATTTATACGTACAGGCTCTATTAGACCCTGATTTTTACGAAGGGGACGTCTTTCGGCCAGGAAAATGGGACAAACTACATGAAAAATATGTAACACGATTCCAACAAGAAATTAGTCTTGTAGGGGGGCAACAGCAGGAAGATTTGGTGTCTTCACAAGATGAGCCAGAGGATACACTCCCGTTTTAATAAAAGCTGCATATTGATTAGGGGATAACTTTGCGAGATCCCATTGATACCGTTCGTTGTTGTAATAATCCATATAGTCATCGATTTTGATAGAAAGAGATGCAAAAGTAAGTACGCTGCTCAAATTCCCTAGCTCGTCCTTCATGTGACCAAAGAAAGATTCTTGCGGTGCATTGTCCCAACAATTCCCTCGACGTGACATGGATTGCCTTAATTCTTTATCATTCAGCAGCGATTGAAATTGCACACTGGTATAGTGTACGCCCTGGTCGGAATGGATCAGGGTTTTCTGTTTTCTAGGAATCGCGTGATGTTCAATTAATTGTTCGATCATTTCTAAAACAAAATCCACTTCCAAGGATTCACTCAGTGCATAAGAAAGAATTTGATTGGTAAACGAATCTTTGATAGTAGCTAAATAGGCTTTCTGACCTCGTCCAAAGTAGAGATAGGTAATATCCGTGAGTAGGACCGTTTTGGGACCATGGGCTTTAAATTGGCGATTTAAATGATTAGGCTTCGTTGCATGTTCATGCCTAGCTTTGGCCATTCGTTTATAAGGATTAGGTTTTCTAATCGGACATACGAGGTTATATTTATTCATCAGTCGTTGAATCTTCTTACGGTTCATCACGATTCCCATTTGAAGCAAACGCATATAGATGCTTCTTGATCCCTTCGCATATCCGCGATATTGATAGACTTCTAGAATCAATTCAAAATCAGCGCGATCTTGTTCCTCTCGCTCATTACGTCGCTTTTCCTGTTCCAGCCATGCATAATAGCCTGAACGAGAAACGTGGGCAATGTCACAGAGCCACTTGATATTCAAGAGGTTATCGTCTCTTTCCGTTAATTTTTGGATTAGTTGATATTTTTCTTGGGCAAAGCTTTGATTGCTTTGCGATTGATAAAATTCATTTTTTTTAAAGCTTCAATTTGTTGTTTTTGTAAGGCGACTTGATGTTTGAGATAGGCTATTTCCTCACTAGGCGTGCGCTCTTTCGTTTGAGGACGTCCAGAATGTTGGGTGCGTAAATCCGTAAAACCTTCTTTTCTATTCGACATTTTCCGTATCCTGCGAGCAAAGTTATCAATTCTTTGTTTACCCACTACCTTTGTATCAAAGCCAGCTTCCCTAAAAATTTGTGTGGGAAGTTTCCCGCGGTGCAGTTCATCCATAAAATGTTGCTTAAAGACCTCGGAATACGTAATGGCTTTGTTGGAGACTTTATCCACGTAAGGATTCCTTCTTAATTCTTCTAGCTGTTCATCCGAAAAATAATGCACCCCCATATTATCAACTCCCGCTTATAATGATTATAAAATAAGTATACGACAAAGAACCCTATAAAACAGAATGGATAAGTAGTTTTTTATCCGTGTCTATTTTATAGGGTCCAGTTTATATTAAAAATCGCAGTTTTTTTTCGTTATTTATCAACTGTTTACCGTGTTTGAAAAATAAACAGAAAAATTCCGTTTATATCGGAAAATATCCATATTTCCCTAAAAATAAGGGGAGGTTTTCCGTTTACCTTATCCAAACCTTTGGATTTTGACCTATTTAGAGCGGTTAATCGGAATTTTTCAGCTTATATCTGCTTCTTAAGCCTCTCTCTTATGCATTAATCGGAAATTCTCCGCCTATGAATATCATACCTTCACAAAAATCCACAATGAATAACAATGCGAGTAAGTGTGCGATTTTGTATGCGATTTACTTATTTTATACCCTTCCAGAGAACCCGTTTAGGAAACTTCCCCAGAAGCTTTTCTTAATTTGGATATTTTGTTTTCAAGAAATGAACCGATTGTTCGATTAATTCCTTCAGTACATCTATGTTGATATCAGCTAGCTTATTTATGTAGACACATGCTTTGCCACTTGTGTATTTTCCAAACCTCTGCAATATCTCATCTCTTTGATTATCTCCAGTTGCAAAATATAAACTAATTTTGGCCTTCCTTGGTGAAAAGCCAACTAACGGTGCATCGCCCTCATGACCGGAAGCATACTTGTAATGATAGGAACCAAATCCAATAATACTAGGCCCCCACATTTTTGCCTCATAGCCCGTTACTTCCGAAAAAATTTCTAATAACTTGTAGGCATCTTCTTTTTTCTTTGGACTTTCTACTGATTCGATGAACTCCACAACACTATTATCGGTTTCCTTTGTCTTCTGCTCGTACATTTCCTTCCACCCCTCACCAGCTTCAAGATATATCATTGTACATTCTTCACAAGAAATGATAAAGCTATAACATAATCTTTATGGACAAGTTCCTAATCATCTATATCTATTTCTGCATTTGATTTAATAATCCTTTAAAAAGCATAAAAAAGGCTGCCGACACATATTGTCGACAGCCTTTTTTATGACCCCTACGGGATTCGAACCCGTGTTACCGCCGTGAAAGGGCGGTGTCTTAACCGCTTGACCAAGGGGCCAATATGGCGGAGAAGGAGGGATTTGAACCCTCGCGCCGGTTACCCGACCTACACCCTTAGCAGGGGCGCCTCTTCAGCCACTTGAGTACTTCTCCATATGGCTCCGCGGGTAGGATTCGAACCTACGACCGATCGGTTAACAGCCGATTGCTCTACCACTGAGCTACCGCGGAATAACATTAATTATCTATACTCCCTAGTATTCCTTAGATTGTCCTCATCTCGGGAGGCTAATTCAAGTAGCAGCTCGATGAGTACAACTCGAAGCAAAATCATGATGCTTCGCTCGTTGCTCTACCACTGAGCTACCGCGGAAAAATTTATTCATGGTGGGCCTAAATGGACTTGAACCATCGACCTCACGCTTATCAGGCGTGCGCTCTAACCAGCTGAGCTATAGGCCCATATCACATTGGAGCGGGTGATGGGAATCGAACCCACGACAACAGCTTGGAAGGCTGTGGTTTTACCATTAAACTACACCCGCAAAAATGATGGCTCAGGACGGAATCGAACCGCCGACACATGGATTTTCAGTCCATTGCTCTACCGACTGAGCTACTGAGCCATTAAAGTATATATTCCTCTATTAAAACATCTTCGTCCATCGTCCTCATCTCAGAAAGATAACCCAAGAAGCAACTCGATGAGTACGCTGGATGCTATTTCTCAGAAGCTTATTCATCGTGCTCTACCGACTGAGCTACTGAGCCATAAAAAAATATGTAAATGGCGGTCCGGACGGGACTCGAACCCGCGACCTCCTGCGTGACAGGCAGGCATTCTAACCAACTGAACTACCGGACCAAGATGAAACTAATGAAAGGAAATATAAACTTCCTTGATTGCGGGGACAGGATTTGAACCTGCGACCTTCGGGTTATGAGCCCGACGAGCTACCAGACTGCTCCACCCCGCGATAATAATATAAAAGTTTTGTGATCTATGCGCGCTAAGCATACGTTAGACTGTCCTGACCTTAGAAAGCGTAAGCAAGTAGCAGCTCGGTCAGTACAACTCGTAGCTTATTCGATGAAGTAACGCTCGTTGCTCCACCCCGCGATAATAATATTTAAAAAACTTAATGGAGGAGGAAAGGGGATTCGAACCCCTGCGCGGTTTGACCCGCCTGTCGGTTTTCAAGACCGATCCCTTCAGCCGGACTTGGGTATTCCTCCGTATTATAGAAAATTATTGTTTTCCACAAAAAACTCTGGTGGACCTTGTAGGACTCGAACCTACGACCGGACGGTTATGAGCCGTCTGCTCTAACCAGCTGAGCTAAAGGTCCAATATTTTATTGGATTTGGTAGCGGCGGAGGGGATCGAACCCCCGACCTTACGGGTATGAACCGTACGCTCTAGCCAGCTGAGCTACACCGCCATATACAATTATTCGAAAAAATGGTGGAGCCTAGCGGGATCGAACCGCTGACCTCCTGCGTGCAAAGCAGGCGCTCTCCCAGCTGAGCTAAGGCCCCATCTTATTAATGGTCGGGAAGACAGGATTCGAACCTGCGACCCCTTGGTCCCAAACCAAGTGCTCTACCAAGCTGAGCTACTTCCCGTAAGAAACGCGCCCGAGAGGAGTCGAACCCCTAACCTTTTGATCCGTAGTCAAACGCTCTATCCAATTGAGCTACGGGCGCTTGGTAGTTTTTAAATTTTAAAAACTGATGCCGAGGACCGGAATCGAACCGGTACGGTAGTCACCTACCGCAGGATTTTAAGTCCTGTGCGTCTGCCAGTTCCGCCACCCCGGCAAAATTTGGAGCGGAAGACGGGATTCGAACCCGCGACCCCCACCTTGGCAAGGTGGTGTTCTACCACTGAACTACTTCCGCAATTATAAAACATTTTTTGTTATAAATGGTGCGGGTGAAGGGAGTCGAACCCCCACGCCTCGCGGCGCTAGATCCTAAGTCTAGTGCGTCTGCCAATTCCGCCACACCCGCAAATATTAATAGTATTTTCGCAAGAGCGAAAAAACATGGTGAGCCATGAAGGACTCGAACCTTCGACCCTCTGATTAAAAGTCAGATGCTCTACCGACTGAGCTAATGGCTCTTTACAATATTAGCTTGAATACTTTTCTCTGCTTAAGATTTAACTCTTAATAGCATGCTCAAAATCCTTTTGCAAAACCTGCTTAAAATCTCTTTCGAGATTTTGCGCATGCTTCCGAAGAAGCAACACAAGGAAATAAGAAGCATGGTGCCGGCCAGAGGACTTGAACCCCCAACCTACTGATTACAAGTCAGTTGCTCTACCAATTGAGCTAGGCCGGCATATTAGGAAAGTTATTGCTTTGTAAAAGCTATGGTGGAGGATGACGGGATCGAACCGCCGACCCCCTGCTTGTAAGGCAGGTGCTCTCCCAGCTGAGCTAATCCTCCATAATGATTTGCCTGGCAACGTCCTACTCTCACAAGGGGACAGCCCCTAACTACCATCGGCGCTGAGAAGCTTAACTTCCGTGTTCGGTATGGGAACGGGTGTGACCTT
>NZ_JAUSTU010000039.1:0-22193 GCF_030813005.1 Anoxybacillus andreesenii | reverse complement strand
CATTTCTACATTGTCGCATAAATCCCACTAAAAGTACCGCCACAAAATTTTCCTAAAACAATAAAAACCACTGCCATTGAAAGTGGCAGCAGACAGCGTGTCGAAAAAACAGAAGACGAAGAAATGGTAAAGTATTTTAGAGGGTTTATTTACTTATATGTCCAAAATCCACAAAACTATCAGTGAAAAGAGAAGTTGATGGATGGATGGTATCGGGGAAAAGCACAGAAAATATTTCAGGAATCACTCGATAAAATGAGCTTGTTAATGCAGAAATACGGCGTAGAAAAACCTTCTTTAGATTTACGATTGATGAAAGCACGATGGGGTTTAGCATTAGTAGATAAAAATACAATACTTTTGAATACGGAACTAATTAAAGCTCCCAAACATTGCATCGACTATGTTGTTCTGCATGAGCTGATTCATTTTAAATACAACGACCATAGCGATAACTTTTATAAAATGTTATATACTCTTATGCCCGATTGGGAAAAACGGAAAACAATACTCGATGAAGAGATTGTCCAAGAACTTTAACTACATGACTTGACAACAAGATACGAAGGAAAGACAGTTTCTAATTGGATTAGAGCTGCCTTTTTTTATTGAAATGATGTAAAAATATCATGCTCTTTTCAGTTTGGTTATACGCGAGTGTTCATGTAGATTTTCAACCCAATAAAATTCATAATAATAATTAAGTACCTCAAACCGAGTATTTGATTATGAAAGTATCGAATAAAAAAGCAGAAAAAGTCAAAAATTTTTGTTTATAGGATAGTAAAATTTAAGTAAGAACAAGGGGGGAGGTAAATTGAGATATATAGAAGGTATTCGAACAGCAATTGATTACATTGAGGATAATCTGAAAAATAGTATTTCGTTAGAAGACATTGCGAAGATGGTAGGATATTCTATGTATCACTTTCATCGAATATTTCAATCTTACGTAAAAGAATCAGTAAGCGAGTATATACGAAGGAGACGATTAACAAAAGCTGCATGTGATCTTCTATATACTAATTCGAGAATCATAGATATTGCTCTTGAATACCAATTTGAAACTCAGGAGTCTTTTACAAGAGCCTTCAAAAAAATGTTTCAGGTTACACCGGGAGTGTATCGCAAACAACAGAAACGAGTGCTGATAAGAGAAAAACAACGACTAACAGGACAAAATCTACTTTATATTTATGGAGGTGTTATGATGAATCCGAGAATTGTTGTAAAAGATGAATTTTCAGTTGTAGGATTAACATGCTCGACTACACTATCAGAAAGTAAAGTTCCATTGCTATGGGAAGAATTCCATACTAGAGTCCGAGAAATAAAAAACAGGGTCTCACCAAATGTAATGATGGGCATCAGTGAATTTTCAATGAACCATATAAATGAAGAATTCACGTATATGGCTTGTGTCCCTGTAAAAGACATAACTACTATTCCAAAAAAAATGGTATCTAAAATCATTCCTAAAAGAGAATATGTAGTGGTTACCCATAAAGGAAAGCTAGAGGATTTAGGGCAAGCTTTTGATTATATCTACGGTAGTTGGCTCCCGAAATCAGGTTATGATTTAGAAGAAGCAGATGATTTTGAGATTTATGATGAGCGATTTAAAGGAGCAAATGATGAAGAGTCCGAAGTAGATATTTATATTCCCATAAGAAGAACAAAAAAGTAAGCATCCACACTGTAAAAGATATAGCCTCATCCAATGAATGAGGTTTATCTTCAACTAATCGCGTTAGTTTAATAATTCCAAAAGAGTGCTAAACCTTCTTGGAATAACCCCCTCTGTTAGGATAGATGCCGTAGACAACTTTAGTGTATAGTTTAACTAACACACGGAGGTTGATCGACATGAAAAGTAATAATGGTAAACGCTATACGGAGGAGATGAAAAAGGCATTCTCAATAGAATGATGCTCCCTAATAATGAATCTGTAAGTCAGCTAAGTAAAGAGCTTGGAATCACAGAACCCACTCTATATAAGTGGAGGAAAGAAGCCAGAATAGCCGTAAACCATACTCCCGGTGAAGGACAAAGTTCTGAACAATGGAGCAGTGAAGATAAGTTCCTGGTAGTTATGGAAACATATACTATGAATCAAGCGGATTTAGCAGAGTATTGTCGGAAAAAAGGTCTATATAAAGAACAAATAAAAAAGTAGCTGAATATATTAGGGAGTGGTTTGATTTGGGACAGGAATTAGGGGGGTTTACCAACTAGCTGATCAAGACAAAATATTAAAGACACTTGTTCATAAGTATTATGGATTACGGATTATGTGCATTCCGGATTTATTTGAAGCATTGGTATGGGCGATTATGGGACAACAAATTAATTTAACATTTGCTTATACATTAAAAAAACGCTTTGTTGAACAATATGGCGAATCAATAAGGTTTGAGGGAGAAAAGTTTTGGTTATTTCCTTCATTTGAAAAAATAGCTTCCATACACGCTGATGATTTAAGGAAGCTTCAATTTACGAATAGGAAGGCAGAATATATTATTGGTATTGCTCAAGCTATGACAGATGGCGAATTAGACAAAGAGTTATTGCTTTTGAAGAATAATTATCAACAAATCAAAAAATCATTAATGATGATAAGAGGTATTGGAGCATGGACGGCAGATTATGTGATGATGAAATGCTTGCACATACCCTCCTCATTTCCAGTGACCGATGTCGGACTTCATAATGCCTTAAAGAAGCTATTAGATCTTGAGAGAAAACCGACCATAGAAGAAATAAAGATGTATGCAGCAGATTGGGAAGGTTGGCAGGCATATACAACCTTTTATCTTTGGAGGTCCTTATATGACAATTAGACATAAATTGGATTATGAATCACCAATTGGTGTAATCGAAATAATTGGCACGAATGAAGCCATCCACTCAATTTCGTTTTCTGAAAAAGATAAAAAGCAGAATTTTTTACAAGCCGAAACTCCTCCGGTTTTAGCAGAATGCTATACTCAACTTGACGAATACTTTAAAGGGGATCGTCGTGACTTTTCATTCCCATATCATTTCGAAGGGACTGACTTTCAAAAAAGAGTATGGGAAGCTTTAATAGAAATCCCCTATGCGGAAACGGGTTCCTATAAGGATATTGCTATTTCCATTGAGAATGAAAAAGCAATCAGAGCAGTTGGGAGTGCAAATGGGAAAAACAAGTTAAGCATTGTCATTCCATATCACAGAGTAATCGGTTCTAATGGGAAATTAACTGGTTATGCGGGAGGTCTGTGGAGAAAAGAATGGTTGCTTCAACATGAGAAGTCCTGTAAAAGGAACATAAGCAGCTTGTAAGATCTAAAGTACCTAATTTAGAACTGTTACGGAGAACCTTTTCACAAGTAAGTGAGGTTTATTAGGAACAAAAAAACAAGCCAAAAACCTCAAGATATGTATAAAAACATGCATATTTTTTGTACCTATTTTGCGGCGACTTTGTACCTATTTAAGATTTTATTTTTATATTCGTTTTAAGGTTATTAACATATCAGTATATTATGCGCATAATACGTTTTAGAAAATAAAAAAGGACTACGGTCAGCAGTCCATTTATTCAAGTCACACAATATTTATTAATGCGTCTATTTTTGTACGGACCCCATCCAAAACATTTGAGTTAACATGCCCAAACTTTTTTTGATGATACTTTTTGAAAGAGTATATACTTTGTCTGCTCTTACTGCAGATGTAACTTTTAGTTCACTCTCATTTAAATCTTTTGATTCAATAATAACTGAATAGTCAAGGTCAGTTAAATGTGAGGTAATCGCTACAACTACTATGTCCTCAGTCATTCTGTTGTAATTATCATTTGAAATAATTAGTATAGGTCGTTGTTTTCTATTTGTTAAATCACTAAATGGAATTGGAATTAAAACAATATCACCTTGTTTATACATTATTCCAGACCTCATCATCGATATCATTTTCCCAAAAATCAAGGCTACTTTCGCTAGCCTTTGTTAAATCGCCAGATAGTCCTTTTTCCTTTTTTAATTTTATACATTCAGCAAAATCTAAAATTTTTGCGATCTCTTGTTCAGGTATTTCATCAATAATTTTAAGCAAACGTTCCTTGGCTGTATTCATTTTCATTCACCTCTTCCAAGAATAGTTTATGGTATTATACCACCTGATTTTTCCAAAAACCTATTGATAAAATTAATAATCTGATTGGTTCCCACACCCAAGGGAAATGTTGCTTTCCTCATTTGAACTTCAAAAGGTGGAGGTAAATATGCTTAAAGAAGTCTGTGTAGAGAATTTTACGAATGTCCCCGAATTAATTGCTAAAGGGGCTGGCAGGATTGAGCTTTGTGATAACCTTGCAGTTGGAGGGACAACAGTAAGTCACGGTGTAGCGGGAGTAACTATTAACTACTGCCACAGTAAAAACATTAAGGTTATGAGCATGATAAGGCCAAGAGGCGGGAATTTTGTTTATAGTAAAGAAGAAATAGAAATGATGAAGTGGGATCTTGTCCATTTGAAGGAAATAGGGACAGATGGAGTAGTCCTAGGTTGTTTAAATGACACTGGCTGGATTGATGAAGAGTCTATGATCACCTTACTAGATTTAGCAAAAGGACTAGAGATAACCTTTCACATGGGGTTTGACCACATAAGCCCTGGAAATCAGTTTCAAGCGATTGATTGGTTGGCGGAACACGGGGTAAATCGAATCTTAACCCATGGAGGTCCGTTACATACGAAGATTGAGGATAACCTAGTCAGGCTGAAGGAATATATAGACTATGCAGATAGTAGAATCATTATCCTCCCTGGTGGCGGAATAACAAATAAGAACCTTCATTTAATCACATCTGCAATAAATATTGGAGAGGTTCATGGCACAAGAATAGTCGATTGAAAGGGTAATGAAAACTGTGTATTAATAAACCTAAATCAGATACTTAGTGGTGAACCATATCACAAATAGAGGCCGTTTTTTTACAATAAATTGTAATATGCTCCTTGTTTTTCTGGAAAAAGCAAGGATAAAGCAATTCATGCGAACAGTAATTTACGTTATAATATAATTTTAAAAGGGGGTGCTTACAGATGGAGAATCACATACGATTGTCTAGTACTTCTGCCACTCATGCAAAGCCTATTATTGGAAAGGCGATACTTTGCATGGGGCGAAACATTTAATTTATCGCTGAAAAGCTTTTCTAATATTTTGGCTTTGCACCTTATTTTTTCAAAATCAAAATAAGGGGCGGGCAAAAATGAAATATGTTAATGCAAACAAAGTTTTACCTGAAAAGCTAATCGTGGAAATTCAAAAATATGTCCAGGGGGAAATCGTTTATATTCCAAAGCAGGAGTCTCAGTATCAAAAATGGGGAACTTCAAGCGGTGGAAGACAGATGCTTGACCGCCGCAATGCTGCCATTAGAAATTCTTTTAGGAGTGGAAGCAGTATCTGGCAACTGGCTGAGGAATATTACCTTTCAACTGAAACGATTAAGAAAATAGTTTATTCACATAAAAAGTAGAAGAACAGCGCTGGTGGAAATATTCCATCAGTGCTGTTCTTCTGTACAGGCTCTTTTCTCAAAGATTGAACAAAAAAATATTAGACAATACAGTTGTTTATGCTGTCTATTTGTTGAAAAAACGGAGAAAAGTGCTACTCAAACTATGCGTATCACATGCCTAATATGAAACGGAATGGCCGGTATTAAGACATTCCAGAGCCACAGTCCGTTCGAAAACAGCCTATGTAAAAAACGTTTCTAAGTCATTTTCTCCATGTTAGAAGTTAGCTACACTGTTTAAAATAAGAGAGATAGCAGCAAATTGATTGGAGATAGATGTGATGACAGAAAAATTTATTAAAAATGAACAGTTAAATTTTATAAAAAAACAGGTTGCTTTAATTAAGGACAGCAAACAAAAGAACGTACCCCAAAACGTTTTGGCTTCTGTGATTGACTTAGCCAATGCTAAAATCCTGGACCTCTTTCCAAACGCAACACTAGGACAACAGGAAATGCTAGATCTTTCCAGACTTAAAACAGATAACGAATATGAGCAATACATCCGGCGTCTTTCGGACTTTTTGCTGTCTTTCCCACAACTCACCGAGCAGCAGCTCAAAAAAATGTTTCCGAAGCAAAAAAAATTAAAGCTACCTGATTTAGCAAATATAGACCACAGCCAGCTGACCTATTTGAGCTGGAATGACCTCAGAGCTAATAAAAAGTTTATTGTCTATGAACTGGATGGAAAATTAGTTGGCATTGAATGCGAATTTACACCGACTAGCAAAAAAAATCTTTGTTCATTTTGTAATTGTTTTGGTGAGGTTGCCTATTTCTCTACCGTCACAAAAGCAAAAAAACCCAAAAATCCGGATTATTACAAAGCCATTGGTAATCTTATTTGCGCTGACAGCAGCGAATGTAATAAAAAGATAACTAATGTTGAATATTTAACAACATTTTTTAAAGACTCACTGGGAATATGAAAACTAAATCTTAGTGCTTCTATTTTAGAAAGAGGCACTAAGATTTAGTTATAAAAGGTGTATCTCTTAGGTAGCATTAATCCAATGATATTTCTACCAATCCTTTGGCTCATAGTTTAACTCTCTAAATAATTGAGTTCGCTCTTTCTTGGATAAATCTCTCCATTGTCCAGGAGGAAGATTGCCCAAATGAATATTCATGATTCGGGTTCTCTGCAATCTGTAAACCTCGTATCCTAATTCAGCGCACATCCGGCGAATTTGGCGATTGAGCCCCTGGGTTAAGATGATTCGGAAATCAAATTTAGATAATTGTGTTATTTTACAAGGAAGTGTTTTTGTACCTAGAATTTTGACACCCTCTGACATCTTCTTCAAGAATTCAGGAGTAATGGGCTTGTCCACGGAAACAATATATTCCTTCTCATGCTTACCTTCAGAACGTAGAATTTCGTTAACAATGTCGCCATCGTTCGTAAGAAGTATCAAGCCCTCTGAATCTTTATCCAGGCGTCCAATATTAAATACTCTTAATGGATGGTTGACCAAATCAACAATGTTACCCTTAACTCCTTTTTCCGTTGTACTAGTGATGCCTACAGGTTTATTTAAGGCAATATAGACATTATTCCTTGCTACCCGAATAGGATTTCCATCTACTCGAACGTCATCCCCTGGGTTAACTTGGCTGCCTATGGTTGCGCGTTTCCCATTAATCGTAACTCGCCCATCGGTAATTAATTTATCAGCACCTCGTCTAGATGCTTTTCCAGATTCGCTAACATATTTATTAATACGCATATTGACACATCCTTAATCAGAGGATAGTTTTATTAGATACTTAACTATACTGTATTTTAAGGATGAATCACAAACTATTATTTAGATATAACGGATAAAAGTTTTTTATCTTTGGAGGTCCTTATATGATACAAATACATAAATTAGATTATGAATCACCAATTGGCATAATTGAAATAATCGGCACTAGTGAAGCAATCTGTTCAATTTTATTTTCCGAGAAGGGTAAAAAGGAAAATCCTTTACTAGCCGACACTCCTCCAGTTTTAGCAGAATGCTATACCCAACTGGACGAATATTTTAAGGGCAAGCGCCAAGAATTTACATTCCCATACCAATTTGAAGGGACGGACTTTCAAAAAATAGTGTGGGAAGCGTTAAAAGAAATCCCTTATGCTACAACAGGATCTTATAAGGATTTAGCTGTTTCCATCGGGAATGAGAAGGCGATCAGAGCAGTAGGAAATGCCAATGGTAAAAACAAGTTAAGTGTTGTCATTCCATGTCATAGAGTAATTGGTTCAAATGGGAAATTGACTGGTTATGCAGGCGGCCTATGGAGAAAGGAATGGCTGCTTCAACATGAGAAGGCTTGCAAAGATAATTAACAGGACAGAATTGACTAACAACGATATTCAGATTGAGGGGAAGAAGCTTTCTGAACTTGTGTATGGTTGGGAAAATATTGAGGATATATTTTAATCCTCCTCTTGGACTAACTAGAATAATGTGGATGCTTCATTCTTTTAAACGAGAAGAAATATTAAAGAGAGCTTATTAAATTGAAGGAGACCGTTTATATTATTTTAACGGGCTCCTATTGTTTTCTTAAACTTGTACTTCACTCATCAATGCATGAATATTATCTTCAGTATCTTTAAAAAATACCATCCATGTTTCTATTTGTCCCATTTTCGCTACGACATGTGGCTCATCGATAAAGATAACTTTATTATCTACTAAATGATCATAAGTGGCTTTAATATTATGTACTTGAAAATAAATAACTGAACTAGAATGAGAAAATTCGTCTTTTTCTGGGAGGGATAACATGAGCCTCAATCCGTTGCTTTCAAAGAAAGCCATCCTATCAGTGTTAAATAAAAGAGAGAGACCTAATTTCTCTTTATAAAAATCTACTGCTCTATTTAAGTCTTTAACAGGTACACCAATTTGTCCGATTTTTTGAATCATGTTTGTTTCCATCATCGATAACTCCTTTCTAATAATATTTCTAGATATTTTGCTAATAAGGTTGGATGAACCGTTAAAAACAACTTTCATAAGCTCTATCTTTATCTTAACATATAATTTCAATTTTCTTTTAATTACATGCGTTATCTGAGGTGAAGTTCTACCTTATGGATGGCTAGTAGGGCAGGGAGTAGATTCTGCACGAATCAACATTTCCATAAACAATGTAAATAAAAAGGATACAGTCTTTTCTAAAGAAAAGTCCTGTATCCTTTTTTACATGGCCAGTTTTTAGAAACATACTAACAGCACACTACATGACCCTTGGTCTGTGCTGCTAGTATGTTTTTTTTACATAATAATAGATTTTAAATTTCTGAATCTCTCGGGTGACCAATATTCATATAGGAATGCTCCTAAAAAAATTGACATATAGATTCTTGTGATATACAGTTAAGTAAAGTTAACTAAACTTAATAAGTTTTATAATAGGAGTTGTGATTATTGAGGCTGTTTGAAGGGATTTTGATTGTAGTTCATATTTTGTGGCTTTTTTCTTTTTTGATTAGATTTGATGCAAAGGTAAAAATAATCACTAATATCACTGCACTTATCTTTTTGATGATTCATTTGGGATTTGAGGGTTATCGATGGCAAATGGGATTAACCTATATTCTATTTATTTTTTTGACTGTATTTACATTGAAATCATTCATACAGAGGAATGCAGAAAAAGCTATAGTTGAAAGCATGAAAAATAAAAGGAAGGACAAAAAGTATTTATATATTTTGTTTATTATCATTTACTCACTCGGCAGTTTTGGTTTAGTCACTGTCATGCCTGTATTTCAACTTCCAAAGCCTGCAGGTCCTTTTGAAGTAGGTATGAACTCAAGGCATTTGATAGATGAATCGAGACATGACTCAGAACAAAACGTTCGGGAATTGATGATACAAATATGGTATCCAGCAGAGGTGGAAGATGATGTGAAGGATATTCATTATGAATCCTTTCCTTACGAAGAATGGTCGGGAACGATGGAATTCATTTTTTCTGCTCCACGCTTCTTATTTGAGTATTTAAAGTATGGGCAAACTAACAGCATAAAAGATGTAGCTGTTTCCAATCAAGAAGATAAATTTCCGGTTCTTTTATTTTCTCATGGATATGGCAGTACTAGAATGCAAAGCTTTTCCCAAATGGAGGAATTGGCAAGTCACGGATACTTTGTTGTCAGTGTTGACCATACAAATGATGCAGCCTTTACAAAGTTCCCAGATGGACGGGAAATCATGAATCAGACAGACGCATATTCTTATTCCTTTGATATCGAAGATGAGACAGATGTTAAAAGGCGATCTAGAGATATGAGCTATGTACTTGATCAATTAGCAACAATAAATGATAAGGATCCTCAAGGTTTGCTTACTGGAAAGATGGATATGGATAGAATCGGTATATTTGGTCATTCATATGGAGGTTCAACAGCTGCTCAAGCATTGTTGGATGATAGTAGGATCTCTGCAGGAATCAATATAGATGGGCCTTTGCATGAACCGGTAGCCAGCTCAGGATTTGAACAGTCTTTTATGTTTATTTTAGATGACGATTATCTTTATATACCTGATGAAGAAATTCAGTATACGAATATCACTCCAGAAGAATTTCAAAAGTATCATGATAAAATTACAGAGCTTGCTGATTTTCACTATAAAGAGGGAATAAAGGGCGATACTTTTATGCTTACTTTTATAGAAGGAGATCATTATACTTTTACAGATTTCCCTTTTCTCTCTCCTCTATTGTCATGGAATATTGATGTAAATCAGTTCCATCAAGTTATGAATCGGTATATTTTGGCCTTCTTTGATCACTATGTAAAAGGGGAAGAGCCTGATTCATTACTTAGGAAAGAGAAAAAAGAAGACAAGTTCTACTATTTTAGAGCCAATATTAAAAATCATTGATAGTTTAAAATAAGATTGGTCAGTTGTATCAAATTCTTTCGATTATCTTAACTTATCTTGTTTTTTAGTTCCAACAATCTTATTTAATGTTTCAAGAACATTTTCTAACTCTGCTAAGCTTGCTTTTGAATAATATTTTTCCACAAGAATATCGTCAATTTTTTTAAGAAGCTGATGGAACTCTTTACCCCTATCCCCAAGATAAATAAAGGTTTTTCTACGGTTTATTGAATTTTCTTGACGATATATCATTTTCATTTCTTCAAGCTTTGAAATTACTTGGCTAACTGCACTTTTTGAAATCTCAAAGTGATTTGCAATATCATTCGCAATTACTGGTTCATTACGAATGATATAACACATAATAATTTCTTGTTGAGGGGTTAAGTGGAAATTCCCTAATTCCTCAACCTCTTTCGTTTCTTTTAAAACTAACAATTTGAACTGCTCAAATTGTTGATTGATTTTGTCTATTAGTATTAAATAATCCTTCACAGATTTATCATCCCTAGTTCATTTTGAAAGTTCATTGTTAAGTTAATTTTGCTTAACTATTATATATTTGTCAATATTGGGTGATAGGGTAAATTTAAGGCAATGGAATGAATTCCGCACAAATCAAAATTGTCATCAACAAAGCAAAATAAAAAGGATACAGTCTATTTTAAAAAAAGAAAAGTCCTGTATCCTTTTTTTACATAGTCATTTCACCGTTGTCGTAGTTAAGTTGCCATTGGATTCCGAATTTATCTGTTACTTGCCCATAGAGCTTACTCCAAAAAGTTTCTTGCAGCTCCAATCCAACTGTACCGCCCTCTTTTAATTGTTCATACCAGGATTTTAAATCCTCCATATTTTTACTAATTAGAGCGAGTGTAACGTTGTCCCCAATAGCATATGGTTGACCTGGGAAGTTATCTGAAAACATAACATTGCTTCCATCGATGTTAAGACGCGCATGCATGACTAAATTCTTTGCCTCCTCAGGAAGCGGGAATTCTGGATTTTGTGGAGATTCACCGAATGTCATAATTTGTGGTGTTTCTGTTTTAAACACTTTCGCATAAAATTCAATTGCTTCGCGGCAATTGCCATTAAAAACAAGATAAACTTCAACAGCCATTCTTTCCACCCCTTAACAAAGTAATATGTTCAAATCCTATTCTATCCGATTATTTCCATTATAGACCAGCTTTTGTGCAAATATTTCCTGAGAAAAATCAAATGTTCACGACCATATTATTGACCCACATGGAACTGTATTTTCAAATAAGGGGGAGATTGGCGATTCATTTTCAGAAAAATGTTATGATAGATGCAATATGCCTTCAGGAGATGGAAAATCTATGAAAATTCCAATTTTGTTTGAAGATAATCATCTGCTTTTGGTAGAAAAGCCAATTAATATTCCTGTACAAGCAGATAGTAGTGGGGATCTTGATCTGTTAACGATATTAAAAAATGATCTAAAAAGCCGCTATCAAAAACCTGGTAATGTATATTTGGGACTTGTACACCGCCTCGACCGTCCCGTTGGTGGTGCCATGGTGTTTGCAAAGACTTCTAAGGCCGCTTCTAGATTATCGGATATGATTCGTAAGAATGTGATTGAACGGAATTATCTTGCGGTTGTTCACGGAAAACCAGACAAGAAAGGAGGACAGCTGGTCCATTATTTACATAAGGATACTCGGAAGAATAAAGTGTCCGTTGTTTCTTCTAATCATTCACATGCTAAAAAAGCAGTGCTAGATTACGAGGTTATCGAATCAAAAAATGGATTTAGTCTGCTTTCTGTGAATCTTCACACCGGGAGACCTCATCAAATACGAGTTCAATTGTCAGCAATGGGCAACCCAATTTTTGGGGATCAAAAATATAGAGGGCATCTACAAAAGCCAGGCCAACAGCTTGCACTTTGGGCCCATTCGCTTTTTTTCGAGCATCCTGTAAGGAGGGAACCGGTAGGGGTTTATTCATTGCCTCCTAATCGTTACCCTTGGAATCTATGGGGGACTTTGACTGGGGAAAACAAATATCTCAATCTTATCGGTCATCATGCAAAATAGCAGAGGTAAAATGGATGAGTATAAATTCTGCAAATCATTTAATACCTTATCATAAAGATGATGTAGAAAGGTTGTTGAAATCCTCCTCACCTTATACTTTTATAATGCTGTTTTCGCACGGATTGTGGTTCTGGAATGTCCTTAATACCGGCCATTCCATTTCATACTAGGCGTGCGATACGCATAAATTGAGTAGCACTTTTCTCCGTTGTTTCTACAGATAGACTGCATAAACAAGAGTTTTGTCTAATTATTTTTTGTTCAAAAGCAACAATGTTTGAGAAAAGAGCCTTTATAATTGAATGGAAGTAGGTGTTTTATGGAGATCATCGCATTTATAATAATTATTTTAGTCGCTTCCGTCCTTCAGACGAGTACAGGATTTGGATTTTCAATTTTGGCTACTCCTTTTCTTCTTTTACTATTTGAACCCATTGAGGCCATTCAAATCAATTTAATATTGTCTTTATTTATTTCAGGTGCATTAATAATGAAAATTAGAAAGGATATTGATTACGGAATCCTTAGAAGGTTTGTGGCAGGAAGTGTTTTTGGTCTGCCCATAGGGATTCTGAGCTTTTTGTTAATTGATATCAATAGATTGAAGTTGGGAATAAGCCTTATTATCATCGTATTAACAATCTTGCTCATCCTTAAGTTTCGAATGAACCAAAATAAGAAGAGAGACTTAATTGTTGGAGGACTTTCAGGATCACTGACAACAAGCATAGGGATGCCCGGGCCACCATTGTTATTATATTTTTCGGGAACAGGTACCCAAAAAGAAAAATTAAGAAGCACTACACTAGCCTTCTATTTATTTATATACTTTGTTAGTTTAATCATCCAAGTGACTTTCGCTAGAACAAGTAAGACAATTTGGGTTTCAAGTTTATGGGCGCTACCCTTGGTTTTTGTGGGGCTATTTTTGGGACAAATCCTATTTAAGCTGATTAATCAAACTGTTTTTCGCATATTTACATATATCATTTTATTGTTTACAGGGATTTATTTGCTGATTGATAGTTTAGGGATATGGTAGACAATAAGGTGTTTTTGCTTTGATACCTAAAAGAATTTTCCATAATTAGTGGTTATTCCGTAGAGAAAAAGCGAAAAAAATAACAGCACTCTTTGATGGAGAAGTGCTGTCTTCTTATTTTGAGATAAGCATGGATGAATGATTATTTTTCCTCTTGTGGTGAATTTCTTATGAATCCTCAACATGCATTGTAATGTTGCCTCTGTCATGACCCCAGCATAATGCATCATCTTATTGTTCACTGCCTCGTTTACAGCAAAAATGTAGTCGTTTGTGGCCAAGGATTTTAGAGTGTCAAGTCTTCCATCTTGTTTGACGGCTTGCCAAAAGTCTGATTTTTCCTTCGTTATGCCAGCATAGTCTGTATAATCGCTCTTAAGCTCAGTTCCCAAACCTAAAACGGTAAAGCTGTCTTTTTCTTCTAAAGTATAATTTGCCATAGTTAAAACCTTCCTTCTTTAGATTAATCAAATGGTTTGTTTTTACCTTTGATACGTTTATAATATCCTTAAATCATGTCAAAAAATGATACTGTTTAGGAGAACTCGATGAAAAAAGTTGAGCGAATTAATACGATCATGCGGTATATCAACAACCGCGCCCATTTTACTATTTCTGAAATCATGCAAGAATTTCATATTTCTCGTTCAACAGCGATTAGAGATATCAGAGAAATTGAAGCCATGGGAATGCCACTTGTCGCTGAAGTCGGAAGGGATGGGGGCTATTTTGTTATGAGCAACTCTGTCCTGCCAACTGTTCGCTTTACTGATAATGAGATCAAAGCTCTTTTTATTGCCTTTATGGCTACAAGAAATCAACAGCTCCCTTATCTAAAGAGTCGACAGTCTTTAGCTGAAAAATTACTCGGCCTTATCTCAGAAAGCCAGCAGGAGACTCTTGTGCTTTTAAATCAAATCTTGCTTTTTGAGGGGACAAACCCCAATAATCCTGATCTGCTGGATCTGTCGGACCTTCCCCATCCTATGTTAGAAAAACTTATTCAAATCCTTCTGTTGGATCGCTATTTATTGCTTACCATCAAAGAAGGGAAGGAAATTAAGTCTTACTCCATATATCTCTTACATCTTTATCGGGAAAAAAGCCTTTGGCTGATTGAAGGCTTTGACTTAAAGGAAGAGAAGAGACAAATCTTTCCCGTGGACCAGCTCACCGATGTTAAACCAAATCCGGTGAAAAAAAGTTTAAGTAAGAAAAAGATTTTAGAAAAAATACGTAAGCAGGAAGAAGCAAACAATCTTGTCCTTGAACTTGGTCCAAAGGCGATTGCCCAGTTCAAAAAATACCATCCTTTGAAAGTCTCTATTTCCTATACAAACCCTTATCAAACCACAGCCATTCTAAAGACTTTTATTAATGTTGATAATCCTGAAGAATTGAGCGAAATAATCAATTGGCTACTATTTCTTGGTGGGGAAATCAAGGTGAGGGAAGTGCCAGACGAAATCTTAGAAGGTTTACAAGAGAGATTACTTTTATTCTGCCCGTAAGCGGTGTTAGTTAAACCTAGACTGAACTATCAAAAACAGTTGAAAATTGAAATTAAATTACTACAAAAAGGTCCAATTCCAAAGAGTGGAATGTGGTTATTTCCCGTTGACAAATGATGTTATCAGTCCTATAATTTAAAATTATTCAGAAATAGTTATTAGTAAGAAGATAATTTAATAGTTAGCAAGCTATGATTGCTATGGATCACACTATAGCAGGAGCAGCTTCTGGAGAGACCGCTGGGGTTCAGCGGCGCCGAAGGGTTCACAATCTCAGGCAAAAGGACAGAAGAGTAATGAATATATATTTGTTATGCTGATCATCGTTAGCATAGCAAATTGTATTTGCTATTCTTAGACCTAAGAGATTGGAGAACATCCAATCTCTTTTTTTATTGGGTATTCTAATTGCTCATTATTTCGCATTCGATGAAACAACAAAACTTTTAGGGGGAGATAACATTGGGACAACAAGGATTAAAGAAGGATTTAGCAAGTCGGCATGTTCAACTAATTGCGATTGGCGGTACGATTGGTACAGGATTGTTCTTAGGATCAGGGAAAGCCATCCAATTGGCAGGACCATCGATCATATTTGCTTATTTAATCGTAGGTATCGCTCTCTTTTTTGTGATGAGGGCGCTTGGGGAACTCCTGTTGTCTAAAGCTGGCTATCAATCGTTTACAGATATTGCCCAAGACTATCTAGGACCTCGAATCGCATTTGTAACCGGGTGGACGTATTGGTTTTGTTGGATTATGACGGCTATGGCAGATATTATTGCAGTCGGTGTGTATGTAAGGTATTGGTTTGATATTCCGCAATGGATACCTGCTGTCATCTGTTTGATTATTCTATTAGGATTAAATCTACTAACTGTAAAGCTTTTTGGGGAATTGGAGTTTTGGTTTGCTTTAATAAAGGTCATTACGATTCTCTTATTAATTGGTATTGGAGTGATCATGTTAGTAATGGGCTCCAAGACAGATGCCGGAATGGTGACGATGAATAATCTTTGGGAGCATGGGGGACTATTTCCGAATGGAATCTCAGGTTTCCTACTGTCATTCCAAATGGTAGTCTTTGCTTATGTCGGTGTGGAATTAGTCGGTGTATCGGCAGCGGAAACAGCTAATCCAGAAAAAAACATCCCAGCGGCCATTAATAAAATTCCTTTTAGAATTCTTTTATTCTACGTTGGCGCACTTATCGTTCTATTATCAATTAACCCATGGACGGAACTCAATGCTGCAGAAAGTCCTTTTGTCAAAACGTTTAGCTTAGTGGGGATTCCATTGGCAGCAGGGATTATTAATTTTGTCGTCCTAACTTCTGCCGCTTCTGCTTGTAATAGCGGAATGTTTTCAACAAGCAGGATTCTCTATAATTTAAGCAATAATGGACAGGCATCATCCCAATTGGCAAAACTAAATAAAAATCATGTCCCGGGTAATGCGTTATGGATATCCACGATTGTTGTGTCAGTCGGTGCTCTATTAAGTAAGTTCATTCCGGAACAAGCCTTTGGAATCGTGACAACTATTAGTGCCATTTGTTTCATTTGGGTTTGGAGTGTGATTCTAATCTGCCATATAAGGTATAAGAAAGGGCGTCCGCAATTACGAGCAAAATCAACATTTAAAGCACCCTTTACACCATTTGTAAATTATGTAGTCCTTGTGATGTTTGCTGTGATCCTTGTGATTATGATGGTTGCTGAGGAAACACGTCCAGCCTTGTTGTTGACGCCTTTATGGTTTGTTCTCCTATTTACTTTGTATTCATATAGGAGAAAAAGAGAACAAAATATTAAGTTATCAGCCTAGATTCAGTACCAATTACCCCTAATTCAATGTATAAAAGGGGGCATCAAAAACGAAGGTAGAACATACGGTTTAGTAAACGTCAGGTAATTTTTAGAATTTTATTCAAGAGGTTTAAAAAACGTATGATTCTACCAAAATTCGACAATTTTTGATAACTAAATTTTCTAAAAAATATGAAAAATAGGTATACAATCATAAAAAGAGAAAGTATAATGTATATAAACTTAGTTAATTAAATTTATAAAGATAGTTATTTTCTAAGAAAGTGAGAAGGGTTATGCAACGAGGGACATTTGAATACATGAAATCAGTGAATAAATCAATCATCCTAAATAAGATTCGATTGTCCGGTTCTATTTCGCGAGCAGATATTGCAAGAGAATCCGGGATCACCCCTCCCACCGTGAGCACGATAGTGAAAGAGTTGATTCATGAAAATTTGGTGGTAGAAAGTCATCTTGGTGAATCGATAGGGGGGAGGAAACCAACACTGCTTCAATTAAAGGAGGATGGCTACTATGTGATTGGGATAGATGCCGGTTCTAATCGGATAAAAGGGATTATCAGTGATTTAGTAGGCGGCATTTATAGCCGGGCTGAAGTGGAAATTCATCCAAATATCACGAAAGAGGAATTTCTGAATAGTTTGTCCGAGGTCGTCGAACAAGTATTGAAGGACTATGGTCAGCATAAAGATAAGATTCTGGGTATCGGTGTAGCGATGCATGGGATCATCGATATTGAAACGGGTACCTCCCTTTCTTCTGTCAATTCCGGTTTAATAAATGTTCCAATAAAAAAAACGTTGGAGAAGAAATTTGACTTACCGGTTATCGTGGAAAATAATTCACGGGCGATGACGTTAGGAGAGTACTGGTTTGGAAATGGAGGGGCTACCAAGCGGTTTGCAGTCATTAATATTGGTCGCGGAGTGGGGTCTGGCTTAATTGTTGACAATAAGTTGATCCATGGTGCTCAGGGTGTAAATGGTGAAATTGGTCATGTATCTATTTCGTTGGATGGTGAAAGATGCAGCTGTGGCAACATTGGATGCTTTGAAACCTTTGTTACTGGTGATGCCATTGTTCGTAGGGCAAAAAAGTCAATATCGAATGCACCAGAAGATTTAACTGCAGAAGAAGTCTATCGCTTAGCAAAACAAGGAAGAAAAGAGTACATTCAGGTGCTGGAGGAAACGGGTAAATTTATCGGTATCGGCATTGTGAACTTCATTCATACAGTCAATCCCAATAAGATTGTGTTAGGCGGAGGGGTTTTGAAGAGCAAGGAGTTCTTATTACCGAGCATTCTGCAAACCATTAGTGAACGGGTCCTGATCGACAAGCTTAGAGAGGAAACGGTTATTGAAGTGAGTAAGCTAGGTGATGATATAACCATCCTTGGAGCGGCGGCATTATTGCTGAATGAATTGTTCTATTGTTACATCGTATAAAAGTACAAGTTTCATAGACTGATCAAAGGGGTTTTGTAAGCGGTATCACGGTGTTGTTTTATTATTAATGGGCCGGGCATATGTTATTTTTCGGTCAAGTTTTGAAGGGAGGGATGCGATGGAAAGTAAACTAAAGATGATATTGAAAGACACCCCGGATTTGACCCAATATGTGTATTGATCAAATGTTTTTAAATTCCTTTTAGGGAGGTATTTCAATGCAATTTTTAATAGCGTGGTTAGAAAAATATTTTCTACCTATTGCAGGCAAAATCGGGGGCCAAAAGCATCTAATTGCTTTGAGGGATGCATTTATTGGAACGCTCCCAGCAACGATGGCTGGTTCAGTAGCTGTAATGCTTAATGCTCTTTTAAGAGATTTGCCTCCGGGTTTGATCGACGGCTACGACGGAAATAGCATACCAGTCATTAGAGAAATTATTGTAGTGAATGGATATGTATGGAATGGAACCCTTGCCATTGCTGGTTTAATCTTTGTGTTTTCGTGGGGATATAATATTGCCAAAGCCTATGGAGTGAACGAGTTATCTGGAGGGATTGTTTCAACAGCGGCTTCGATTGCCGGGATTACGTTTTCTTTCTCCGGTGGAATATCTGGATTGAACTTGGATGCCGCCACTGTAGAGGCGATAAATGCCGCAGGCTGGTCTGCAACTAATGAAGGGATTACAGCAGCAGGCTGGGGCTGGCTCCCATTGAACAACTTGGATGCCAATTTCTTCTTTACTGCGATGATTATTGGTTTTGTTGCTACGATGATCTATGTTAAATTGATGTTAAAAGACATCACAATCAAGTTGCCAGATTCAGTTCCACCGGCCATTTGGAAAGCATTTGCATCAATCATTCCGGCAACTGTTGCCCTATATGTTGTTGCTATTTTCTATTTCATATTCTCCAAGATCGTACCAGATATGACGTTCTTACAATGGCTACAAAAAACAGTTGCTCAGCCACTTCTTGGACTATCTCAAGGGTTTGGGGCAGTTATCCTTATTACCCTATTTGTTCAGCTGTTCTGGTTCTTTGGAATCCATGGGCCGAACGTTCTAGCACCAATCTTGGAAGGGGTCTTCGGGGTTGCACAATTGGATAACGTGAACCTATTCCAAAAAGGTGGAGCTGAAATGGTCCTTTCTGAGGGATACATGTGGGTTCGTGGCTCCTTTGATGCTTATGTTTGGTATGGCGGCTCCGGCGGAACAATTATTTTAATATTGGCACTTCTCCTCTTTTCCAAGCGGAAGGATTACCGGACTGTTGCCAATTTGTCCGTAGGGCCTGGAATTTTCAATATCAATGAACCGATTATGTTCGGGTTACCAATTGTCTTGAACCCATTAATGTTTTTCCCATTCTTACTTGCACCAGTCGTGTCTGTCTCGATTGGTTACTGGGCGACCATGTGGGGATGGGTTAATCCGGTTTCTGTAGCAGTACCATGGGTTACTCCACCGTTCCTGTTATCCTTCATGGCCACGGGGGCGGATTGGCGAGCACCAATTGTTACATTAGTTTCCATGCTAGCATCATTCGTCATCTGGATTCCATTTGTCATTGCGGCAAATAAGATGGCTCCAGATTCAGGACATGATGACAAAATAGTTTCAGATTTAGGCCATGATAACAAGTCATTATAAGAACAACACTTAAAATGGGGGGGGCTGCTTCCATTGTGAAGCGGCTCACCCATCTCTATCATAAGGAAAGGAACAGTGGAAATGATTGAAATAAGCGCAGCAGTACATCAGGATAAAATTATTGAACTATTAAACCATTATAACGAAGATGGGGTTCAATTTTCTTTTAAAGAAAAAAAGGGCATCAATTTATATTTTGAAACAAATTTGGAAGATTTGGAAAGAGCATCGAAGCTGGTAAGTTCAGCCATTAAATCTCAGCCATGGGGTACGGTTCTTTATTTCCGTTCTGCCCCAGCCAAATAAAAAGGATGATGAACATGGGTAAACGAGGTTTATTTCTTCTTAGTATTGGCTGTCTTCTATTACTATTTAGCGCAAATGCTAAGACAGGGAAGTACGATATTCTCAATCTGACTACCGCACTCTTACTTATTATAGTTAGTACGTTTATCCTTATTAGGGAAAAGAAGAGAAATAAAACGGAAAAAGATTAGGTGAATTGAATGGAAATAGTAAGAAAAATGAAGGTTCCCGTTGAATTTTTTTACGAGACCATTATTAATTCAGTTTTGTCGGATATCCATTCCCAAACGGGAAAAAAAATACCGGAAAAGCAGCTAGCAGGATTCGAATATATAAAGAAGTTCTCAAAAAATTCTAAGGCAACCATTCGAATTGAGGAAATTACAAAAAATAAGTCTTATCATTATCGAACAACGACTAATAAAAATGACTTTTTGGTAGCTTATGAGATCCGTCCACTTAAGGATGGGAATTGTGAACTGCATTATATAGAAAAAGTGGAATCCTTTGGCTTTCTTCAAAGTATAAATGATACGTTCGTAGGCATTATTTGGTCTCCACTGAAAAAAAGAAGGTTCAAAGAAATGCTTAACCAAATAGAAGCGGCTTATTTACAGGAAGTCGATAAAAAGTGACGTTCATTGCCGAAAAGGAGGAAGAACAAAATGGGCCTCGGTGTATCTATTTACCCTGAAAAAAGTACTTTTAAACAAAATAAAGAGTATCTTGATCTTGCTAGGAAATTTGGTTTCACAAGAATTTTTACGAGTTTATTAGAAATTGATGATGATGCGGAAGAAGTGATCAATAAATTCAAACGAATCATTGAATATGGCAATTCTATTGGAATGGAGACTATTTTGGATATCAACCCTGGGTTATTTGAACAACTAAATATTAGCTATGATAACCTCGGCTACTTTAAAGATTTAGGAGCGGCTGGGATTCGTTTGGATATTGGTTTTTCAGGATATGAGGAATCCTTAATGACAAAGAATCCATATCATTTGAAAATCGAAGTAAATATGAGCAGTGGTACCAACTACATTGAAAGTATCATGAGCTTCCATCCAAATAAGAGTAATTTCTGCGCCTCACATAACTTTTATCCGCAAAAATACACAGGTATTTCACAGTCTCATTTTGAAGCGACGACCGCACAATTTACGAAATACAATATCCATACCGCAGCCTTTGTTACTTCCCAAGAGGGGGAGCTCGGTCCATGGCCTGTGCAAACAGGCTTGTGTACATTAGAGCAGCATCGATACCTAAATATCCATACACAGGTTACCCATTATCGATTAATGGACAATATTCATGATTTATTAATTGGTAATGCCTTTGCAACAGAAGAGGAATTAAAAGCGATGTCTGAGGCATTTTTAAGTCCACATCCAAGCTTTGAAGTTGAGTTGAATGAAGGTGCTACTGAGCTAGAAAAGAAAATCCTTTTTGATGAGGTCCACGTATATAGAGGTGACCGTTCGGAATATATGATTCGTTCGACCTCGACACGAATTAAATATAAGGATCAAAGTATTCCGGCCCATCATGCGGAGCCGATCAAAAGGGGAGATATTTTAATTTGTAATGATGATTTTGGTCAATACAAAGGTGAAACCCAAATCGCTCTACAGGATATGGAGAACGATGGAAATCGAAATATCGTTGGGCGCATTAAAAAGGACTCTATCTTTTTATTAGATTACTTGAAGCCTTGGTCAACATTTAAGCTCTTACCTTAATATGAATAGTTAGCTTCCTCGCTATTTAGTGTTTAGTTTAAAATTTCATAAAGCAGTCTATACTGGGTAAAAACTATTAGATACCCTAGGAGTTGATAGCTTTATGA
>NZ_JAUSTU010000038.1:0-23691 GCF_030813005.1 Anoxybacillus andreesenii | reverse complement strand
GCTTCTCAGCGCCGATGGTAGTTAGGGGACGAGCCCTTGTGAGAGTAGGACGTTGCCGGGCGAGCGAAGAGTATCCAGTAGAGGGTACTCTTTTTTGCTTTGAAAAAAGACAAGTGAAGGAAAATAAAAAAAGCCCATACAGGCTTACTATGAATAGATTTCGGGCTTGTTTATTTTTCTCATTTTCTTTAAATAAAATTTATATTGAGGGTCACTTGTATCAGTTGAAATAATGCTCTTTTCACATTCCGTACAAATAAATGAAGTGTATAAATGTATGCCCTTTTCCTTAGACTGCTCACAAATAACACATGTTTCCCCATATGGTTTCTTTACTAGTACTGAATCCAATATGACTCCACCTCCACAACACTATTTTGCCCAATGGATTCCATTTATATAACAATATTTAGAATCTTCACTCTTATATTTCTCCACGTTCCTTGTTGTTAGTTAAGTTTATGTTTCTTGGAGATTTTCGTTGTATGTCTAAGCAGAGATTTTTTAAAATTATCCAGCTCCGTCCTAACTTCAATCGTAACTCCTTTTTTGCTGCCTAATTTGATAAAATAGACAGGTAGAATAAATAAAATGGTGATAACATGGATCAATTACGAACACCCCTATATCAAGCAGTTAAGGATCATGCTGAAAAAAGGCATATTTCTCTACATGTTCCTGGACATAAAAATGGTGAGCTATTAAGAAAGGAGGATTTGTTTTACCAGATGCTCTCAATGGATGTTACCGAGCTGTCTAATTTGGATGATTTACATTATCCAGAGGGAGCTATTTTGGAAGCAGAAAAGCTTTTATCGGACGCTTATCGATCGAAGCAGAGCTTTTTTCTTGTGAATGGTTCTACCGTGGGGAATTTGGCTATGATGATGGCAACGCTTGAGGAGGGTGACACGGTTTTTATACAAAGAAACTCCCATAAATCGATCTTGAATGGAATCGAGCTGACCAGAGCAAAGCCGATTCTTTTGGGGCCCGAGCTGGTCGAGGAGTGGGGGATTGCCGGCGGGGTATCGCTAGCGACGGTTAGGGAGGCCTACTCACTATATCCTGATTGCAAAGCGATCATATTAACCTACCCTAATTATTATGGAAACACATATGAGTTAAAGGAAATTATTGAGTTTGCCCATGATCAAGGGATTCCTGTGCTTATTGATGAGGCACATGGTGCTCATTTCATTGGTGGGGAATTTTTCCCTCCTTCGGCCCTTGAGCTAGGTGCAGATGTAGTAGTGCACTCCGCACATAAGACTCTCCCTGCAATGACGATGGGTTCATATCTTCACGTCAATAGTGCTTATGTTTCTGGGGAGAAAATAAACCATTTTTTAAGAATTCTTCAATCTAGCAGTCCTTCCTATCCCATTATGGTCTCACTGGATGTAGCAAGAAAATATATTGCTTCATACACAACGGAAGATGCCCAGTATTTAAAAGAGCTGATTGCTCACTTTAAAGAGGAATTATCGGGTATTAAACAAATAAAGGTGCTTGATTATCCAAATGGACTCGGGGATCCACTGAAGCTGACCCTTCAAACACAATGTCGCTATACAGGCTATGAATTGCAGCGATTATTTGAAGAGCAAGGGATATATACAGAAATGGCAGATCCGAACCATGTCCTTCTTGTATTACCCTTGTTAAAAAAAGGAATATCCTTTCCCTTTGATGAAATTGCAATGCGTATCAAGGCAGCTATGATTGATATCATTCCAGAGATAAGAGGCAGCGATTATTCTTATTTTAGAAAGAAAAAAATATCTACTATACAAGAAAAGAAGGATAGCCTTGTAAAAGAAATTCCGCTGCAGGAAGCGGAAAACTATATCTCTGCAGAAACCATTATTCCCTATCCTCCAGGGGTTCCATTATTGCTTCGAAGAGAAAAAATAACAAAAGAGGATTTGGAGGATATTACCCTGTTGCTAAACTCAGGAGCAAGATTCCAAGGGGGAGAGATATTAACGAAGGGGAAAGTTAAGGTTTTCTTATAAGATGGAGGAAAAACATAATGACTAGAGGAATATTTATTACAATAGAAGGACCTGAAGGAGCCGGTAAAACAACCGTTCTGAATATGTTGGTTGAAAAGCTTCATTCAGAAGGAAAAAAGGTTTTACAGACAAGGGAACCAGGAGGTATTGAAATAGCCGAACAAATACGAAGGGTTATATTAGATACAAATAATACCACGATGGATCCGAGGACAGAGGCACTCCTCTACGCAGCGGCACGTCGCCAGCATCTCATAGAAAAAGTAAAACCAGCCTTAGAGGAAGGCTATCTTGTTTTGTGTGATCGATTTATTGATAGCTCGCTCGCTTATCAAGGATATGCAAGAAAGCTAGGAATCGAAGAGGTTTATAGTATCAACAGCTTCGCCATTGAAGGCATGATGCCACAACTAACCTTATACTTCGATATTGAGCCTGAGATTGGGCTGAATAGAATTCGAAAAAATGATGAAAGAGAAGTAAATCGGTTAGATTTAGAAGATATCTATTTTCATCAAACTGTTCGTGAAGGATATCATCTTCTTTTGAAGAAATTCCCTGAACGAATTTCCATGATCAATGCAGAAAACCCTATTGAAGTCGTCTTAGAGGAAGCCTATCAAAAGATACGTAAATGTATTGAATAGTGGGCCAAAAATGACAACCATAGAGAAAACAGTCATATATTAAAATACCTGCTATAATATACATAATAGAAATGAGATTTAAGGAGTTGATAGAATGAAGCTCATTATCGCGGTTGTACAGGATCAGGATAGTAATCGCTTATCTGCTGCACTTGTTGAACATAATTTTCGTGCTACAAAGTTAGCTAGCACAGGTGGTTTTTTAAAATCCGGAAATACCACTTTTTTAATCGGAACGGATGACATTCGTGTTGACAAGGCATTGCAAATTATTAAGGATAATTGCCAGGCGAGAGATCAGCTCGTTACTCCAGTTTCACCAATGGGTGGAAATGCAGACTCCTTTGTTCCATATCCAGTAGAGGTAGAAGTGGGTGGAGCGACTGTATTTGTGTTACCAATTGAGCAGTTCCATAATTTTTAAAGGCTGTTTTACTGAAACAACCATGTTTGAGAAAAGAGCCTTTTTAAAAATCCAGTAAAAAAGAAGGTTCGCTATGAATACGTGGGAAGAGTATGAAAAAGTACAACCAACCGTTTTGAAGATGTTAAAAAATAGTATAATGAAGGATCGGTTAGCCCACGCTTATTTATTTGAAGGAATGCGGGGGACTGGAAAGAAAGAGGTTAGCCTGCTTCTAGCAAAGAGCCTATTTTGTACACAGCCGCTAGGAAGCTATATCCCCTGTAATTCTTGCCATAACTGCAAAAGGATTGATAACGGGAATCATCCTGATCTGCATATGATAGAACCTGATGGCTTATCGATTAAGAAACAGCAAATTCAAGACCTGCAGGAGGAATTTTCAAAGAAGGGCGTCGAATCAAAACGGAAGGTATATATCATTGTCCATGCCGATCGGATGACTGCTAATGCCGCTAATAGTCTATTGAAATTTCTGGAAGAACCCTCATCGGAAACTACAGCTATTTTACTAACAGAACAGGTGCAACAAATATTGCCAACGATTCTTTCCCGTTGCCAAATTGTTACGTTCAAACCACTATCTTCTGATATTCTCATTCAAAAATTAGTAGAAAATGGAGTAAATGAAAAGAAGGCTCCAGTAATTGCCCAGTTAACCAATAATTTAGACGAAGGTCTGAATTTAAGTCATGATGAATGGTTTGCACAAGCCCAAAAAATAGTGTTAAAATTGTATGAAGCCATGAGGAAAGGTTCACTTGAGGCTTTGGTATCACTTCAAGGGGATTGGTTCTTCCACTTCAAAGAAAAGAACCAGGTTGATCAAGGCTTAGACTTATTACTTCTTATTCTTAAGGATTTATTATATATTCAGCTTGGAAAGGGACATCGAGTAGTTCATTTAGAAGAAAGCCAGCGTCTGGAACAATTAGCGTTGCAAACGTCAGTGATTCGTTTGGCCAATCAAATGTCGGCCGTCTTAGATGCTAAGAGAAAGCTGCATGCGAATATGAATCCACAGCTGCTAATGGAGCAGCTTGTGTTGGAATTGCAGGAGGGGTCTTCATTTGTATGATGTAGTAGGAGTCCGCTTTAAGAAAGCGGGGAAAATATATTATTTTGATCCTGGGGATCTTTCAATTCAAAAGGACGATTTTGTCATTGTTGAGACAGTAAGAGGGGTTGAATACGGAAGGATTGTCATTGGTCCTAAGAAAGTAGAAGAGCATGATGTAGTGCTCCCTCTTAAAAAGGTTCTAAGAATTGCAGATCAAAAGGATAAGCTGATCGTTGAGGAAAATAAGCAATCTGCGAAGGAAGCTTATGAGGTTTGCTGTGAGAAGGTCAATCTACATCAGCTAGATATGAAACTAGTTGATGTGGAATATACCTTTGATCGCAATAAAGTCATCTTTTATTTTACAGCGGATGGTCGGGTAGATTTTCGAGAGCTAGTGAAGGATTTAGCAGCCATATTTAGAACGAGGATTGAATTGAGACAGATTGGTGTTCGTGATGAAGCGAAAATGCTTGGTGGAATAGGGCCATGTGGTCGTATGCTTTGCTGTTCCAGTTTTTTAGGTGACTTTGAACCTGTTTCTATTAAAATGGCCAAGGATCAGAATTTATCTCTCAATCCAACAAAGATCTCTGGATTATGCGGTCGCCTCATGTGCTGTTTAAAATACGAAAATGATGAATATGAATCCGCAAAGGAACAACTGCCAGATATAGGGGAAATGATCGGAACCCCAGCTGGCACAGGCAAAGTAGTAGGATTAAATATTTTGGAACGTATTCTTCAAGTAGAACTTATTGAACAAGGACGTGTTCTCGAATATACTCTAGATGAAATATTGAAGGAAGGCGCGATATAGAAGGGCCCCAGACAATTGAGGTGGAAGGCGTGAATAAAAAGGAAATCTTTGATTCAGTGAGCAATATGGAAGTTCAGATTGGGCAGCTGTATCAGCAGCTTGGTGAGTTGAAGCAGCATTTGGCGGAAATACTGGAAGAGAACAACTCATTAATGCTGGAAAATAGCCATCTTAGACGTCGACTTGAGCAAACCTCTGGTATAGAGCAAACAAACCAAAATAAGAGAAATGAGAAGTCATCAGGGCATCCAGTTGAGAAAATAATAGATATTGGAGAAGGATACGATAATTTGGCTCGCCTTTACCAAGAGGGCTTTCATATTTGTAATCTTCATTTTGGAAGTCCGCGTAAAGAAGGCGATTGTCTTTTCTGCTTGTCGTTTCTCAATAAAAAATAATTCCAGTCTTCCTATAAAGGAAGACTATTTTTTTAAGATTTGGAGGAACAAAACATGGTGCAATTAAAGGGTGACGAGCGGCTTGATTACTTGTTAGCAGAGGATTTAAGAATTATTCAGAGTCCGTCTGTATTTGCCTTTTCGCTAGATGCTGTCCTACTCGCAAGATTTGTCTATGTACCCATACAAAAAGGGCACTTAATTGATTTATGTAGTGGCAATGGGGTTATCCCCCTCTTTTTGAGTACAAGATCAAAGGGACAAATCACCGGTGTGGAAATTCAGGAACGGTTATATGATATGGCGATTCGAAGCTTTGAATATAATAAGCTTGGGTCTAGGGTTCAGATGATACACGGGGATATTAAGGAGATGCCTGCCCGATTGGGAAAGGAAAAATATGATGTTGTGACATGTAATCCCCCTTATTTTCCAACCCCTTCAAAGGAAGAAATGAATGAAAATGAACATTTAGCCATTGCACGTCATGAAATATACTGTACACTCGAGGATACGATCCGCATTTCCAGTCATCTCGTTAAACAGGGAGGCAAGGTTGCTTTTGTCCATCGTCCTGGGAGACTCTTAGATATTGTCACATTGATGCGCAATTATCGATTGGAGCCAAAAAGAATTCAGCTCGTCTATCCAAAGAAAGGCAAGGAAGCGAATATTCTATTAATAGAAGCAATTAAAGATGGAAAAGCTGATCTAAAAATTCTCTCCCCATTATATGTTTATGAAGAAAATAATGAGTACACACCTGAAATGCAGGAAATTCTTTATGGGAAGAAGTGAAGGAAATGTGGCAGCAAAAAAGTTTTGAAAATGAAGAACAGAAAGGGATTCTTTATTTAATACCCACGCCAATAGGAAACCTTGAGGATATGAGCTTTCGTGCGGTGAGATTACTAAAGGAAGCGGATTTGATTGCAGCTGAGGATACTCGAAATACGAAGAAATTATGCAATCATTTTGAGATTTCTACACCGATTGTGAGCCATCATGAGCATAATAAGGAAACAAGTGGTGGAAAGCTGATTGAAAAACTGAAGGAAGGGGCGAAGATTGCGCTAGTCAGTGATGCTGGCATGCCCACCATTTCCGACCCGGGATATGAGCTGGTTGTAGCGGCTGTTCGAGAACAGTTAACAGTGGTCCCTCTTCCAGGGGCTAACGCCGCTCTCACTGCTTTGATCGCATCAGGCTTGTCGACTCAGCCCTTTTATTTTTACGGATTCTTGCCAAGACAGAAAAAAGAAAAAGTTAAAGAGTTAGAGAGCCTTTCCAAAATCAATTCAACACTCATTCTTTATGAATCTCCCCATCGACTAAAGGAGACACTCCAGCAATTACTTAATGTTTTTGGGGATCGGGGAATTTCTCTCTGTAGAGAGTTAACCAAGAGGTATGAAGAATTTATTAGGGGAACCGTAAGCGAAGCACTACAGTGGGCGGAAAGGGAAGAAATCCGTGGAGAATTTTGTATCATCGTTGAAGGAAGCAAGGAGCAGATAGAAGAGGTAGATGCGTGGTGGGAAACCCTCTCCTTACTAGAGCATATTGAATATTATATTTCAGAAAAAAACTTTTCATCAAAAGAGGCTATTAAGCAGACCGCTAAGGATCGAAATATGAATAAAAGGGACGTATATCAGGCGTACCATGTGGATGCCCAGTAGAAAAGCAGAAGTGCTCTGCAATAAAATAGGGCTTCTCAGAAAGAGAAGCCCTTGAAATATAAAGATTAATTATGCTTTAATTGTTTGGAAAGCATCTTGAATTTCCTTCAATAGCTTTTCAGCACCATCACGGCTTAAGATTAATTTGCCGTCTGCGAAGGCAACGTTCTCATCAGATACTTCTCCAGTCACCTGGCAAGTCATGTTTGGCTTATATTTCTTAAGAATGATACGTTCGTCATCCACATAAATTTCCAAAGCATCCTTTTCTGCAATTCCTAAAGTACGTCTTAATTCAATAGGAATAACCACACGGCCTAGTTCATCAACCTTACGTACAATACCTGTAGATTTCATATAAATATCTCCTCTCAATCTCCCAAAAAAATTAATGTCTTCTCTCTCTATTCGTCATTATTCGACATTTTTCTTTCTTGTCCTAATAATAACAGTTATTCCCATAAACGTCAATAATTTTATATCCTTTTTCTTGAAAAAATATGGGTGCTTAAAAAAACATTGATTTTTTAACGTTTCATAAGTCATATATAATATTATATGTGGGCAAAAAATGAAAGGATTCTCAATCTATTTCTAAATTCTCTAGGTCAAAATCTGTTGAGTAGAGATTATTCGACGAAATTCGACAAAATTTTAGACTGTGGGATTATTTCATTTCCATACAAATGAATAATACATAATCAGTTTGCACATTTCCTTATTCTTAGGTATATTTTGATGATAGAATAGGAAATGATGACGAGTATATTGCTTGCGAAACCTACAATGATATATAAATAGATCTTGAGGTATATTTTTATCCCTATAAGGAGGGACAGGTTATGGAGAAAAAAACTTTTTATCTTACAACACCCATTTATTATCCTAGCGGCAATCTACATATAGGGCATGCCTATACAACTGTTGCAGGAGACGCAATGGCACGGTATAAGCGCTTGCGCGGATTTGATGTCATGTATTTAACTGGGACAGATGAGCATGGTCAGAAAATACAGCAAAAGGCAAACGAAAAAGGCGTTACCCCACAAGAATATGTGGATGAAATTGTAGCTGGGATTCAGGAGCTTTGGAAAAAGCTTGATATTTCTTACGATGATTTCATTCGAACCACACAGGATCGTCATAAGGAAGTAGTGGAGAAGATTTTTGCTCAATTATTGGAGCAAGGGGATATCTATTTAGATGAATATGAAGGATGGTACTGCACACCTTGTGAATCCTTCTTTACAGAAAGACAACTTAATGAAGGAAACTGTCCAGACTGTGGCAGACCAGTGGAAAAGGTGAAGGAAGAATCCTATTTCTTTAAGGTAAGTAAGTATGCAGATCGACTTCTCGAATACTATGAACAAAACCCAGGCTTTATCCAGCCGGAATCTCGAAAGAATGAAATGATCAACAATTTCATTAAACCAGGGCTAGAGGACTTGGCCGTATCAAGAACAACCTTTGATTGGGGAATTAAGGTGCCGGGCAACCCGAAGCATGTCATCTACGTATGGATTGATGCCCTTTCCAACTATATTACAGCCTTAGGCTATGGTACGGAAGACGATTCCAAATACCAAAAATATTGGCCAGCGGATTTCCATCTTGTCGGGAAGGAAATTGTCCGTTTCCACACGATTTATTGGCCAATTATGCTGATGGCGTTAGATTTGCCACTGCCTAAAAAGGTATTTGCCCATGGCTGGTTACTCATGAAGGACGGAAAAATGTCCAAGTCAAAGGGAAATGTGGTCGATCCTGTCACTCTAATTGATCGTTATGGCTTAGATGCTCTTAGATACTATTTATTAAGAGAAGTTCCATTTGGTTCAGATGGCGTGTTTACACCAGAAGGATTTATTGAAAGAATCAATTTTGATTTAGCCAATGATTTAGGAAATCTTTTGAACCGTACGGTTGCAATGATTGATCGCTATTTTGATGGAGTGATTCCTTCCTATAAAGGATCCCATAGTGAATATGATAAGCAACTGCTAGAGGTTAATAAAGAAACTGTTCAGAAATATGAAGAAGCAATGGAAAATATGGAATTCTCTGTTGCCCTCACCTCACTTTGGCAGCTTGTAAGCAGAACGAATAAATACATTGATGAAACACAGCCATGGGTGCTAGCGAAAGAAGAGAAGCAGGAGGAATTAGCTTCTGTCATGGCTCATTTAGTAGAGTCCTTGCGAAGAACAGCTATCTTGCTTCAGCCATTCCTAACCCGTACGCCAGGTGAAATCTTTAACCAATTGAACGTGAATGAGCCAGCCTTCACTTCATGGGAAAGCTTGGAGACATTTGGTCCGATTGGAGAAGGAGTTAAGGTTGCGAAAGGCAACCCACTTTTCCCACGTTTAGATATAGAGGAAGAAGTAGCTTTTATTAAAGAGAAGATGCAAGGACCTGCTGCCCCAGTAGAAGAGAAAAAGGAAGAGGTTCCGGAAGTTGAGGAAATCACGATTGATGATTTCATGAAGGTTGATTTACGGGTGGCACAAGTGATGGATGCCGAACCTGTGAAGAAGGCCGATAAGCTGTTAAAGCTTCAATTAGATTTGGGTTACGAGAAGCGCCAGGTCGTTTCAGGAATTGCTCAATACTACAAGCCTGAAGATCTGATTGGCCGTAAGGTCGTTTGCGTAACCAATCTAAAGCCAGTGAAGCTGCGTGGTGAGCTATCTCAGGGAATGATTCTAGCAGGTTCAAAGGATGGAGAGCTTTCATTGGCAACGATTGCTGAACAGCTCCCATTAGGTGCAAGAGTGAAATAGACAAAATGAATACATAGAAATGTTTCCTGTATAATGTTACACGTGAAACATTTCTATGTTTTTCTTTTATAAAAATAGTTCTGTGCTGCTTTGTTGTTGAGCTGCATATTACCTTATATGCATACGTTCACAATTGTTTTCATACCGAATTAAACAAGTATAGACACACGAGTAAGGCTAAGAATATAACTTAGATAACAATAGCTTTCGAAAAAAATCACCGCTATATGAATATAACAATTGTATTTTTAAATAAAATATAACCAAATTGATAAGAATGACATAAAAAAATAATATTTGAAATGTAAGGAGCTTTTAGATGTTATTCGACACACATGCCCATTTAAACGCAGAGCAATTTGAGGAAGATTTAGAAGAAGTCATTGGTAGAGCACAAAGCGAGGGAGTAGAAAATATTGTTGTAGTTGGCTTTGACCGTCCGACCATTACGAAAGCGATGGAGCTCGTTGATACATATGATTTTATGTATGCAAGTATAGGCTGGCATCCCGTTGATGCGATTGATATGACGGATGAGGACTTAGCTTGGATCGAGGAATTATCATCCCATCCAAAAGTCGTTGCAATTGGTGAAATGGGGCTCGACTATTATTGGGATAAGTCGCCAAAGGATATCCAAAAAGAAGTATTTCGCAAGCAAATACAGCTTGCTAAAAAAGTGAAGCTGCCCATCGTTATCCATAATCGTGAAGCAACTGCTGATATTGTTGAGATTTTGAGAGAAGAAGGGGCAGAAGCGGTTGGGGGGATCATGCATTGCTTCAGCGGAAGCGTGGAAATTGCCCGTGAATGCCTTGAAATGAACTTCCTCATTTCATTAGGGGGCCCTGTTACCTTCAAGAATGCGAAAAAGCCGAAGGAAGTGGCAGAAGCGGTTCCCCTTGAGAAGCTATTAATAGAAACAGATTGCCCTTATCTAGCTCCCCACCCTTATCGGGGGAAGCGAAATGAACCAGGCTATGTGAAGCTTGTAGCGGAACAAATTGCGTTACTAAAAGGGATTTCATACGAAGAGGTAGCGAAACAAACAACCTTAAATGCGAAGAAATTATTCGGCATAAAGTGATAAAGAATGATGTCGAATTACATAGATGCTTGTCCAATTAAATTCTAATTCCAAAAAGTTCTACATGTCTCCTTTTCTTCATAGGATAACCATGTCGAGAAGTCTCTCTTTACTTTTTCTCAGACTATTTTGCATAATAGGGAATATGTTCGGGGAAAGTGAAGGGTTGACATCCGCAGGTTAAGTTCTATATAATCACTCGAGAGAGAAGGAGGCGTTTTTCATCGTAATCGAAAACATGAAAAACCTGTTTTCCCAGTCTTTGAGTAAAAAGAAATGGATGATCATCATCGCTAGTTTCGTAGTATTTTCTGCAGCAGTAGGCTTTCTATTCTACGAAACTACGAAAAAAACAGTAGCTATAACACTTGATGGTCAAGAAGAGACGATTAAAACACATGCAACCACCGTCAAAGAAATATTTGCAGAATTAGATATATCACTTCACTCAGAAGACTATGTGTCTCCATCAGAGAACACGAAGGTTAAGAACAACCAAAAGATTGTATGGAAACCAGCAAAACAGGTTCAAATGGTTCAAGGAAACGAAAAGAAGCAAATCTGGACGACAGCTAAAACCGTGGAAGCGTTCTTAAAAGAACAAAATATTTCCTTAAGCGAGCATGATAAGGTTCAACCTACAGTAGATACAAAAGTTAAGCACAATTTAATCGTACAGATCGATAGAGCATTTTCTGTTACCGTCTTAGACGGTGGAGCAGAAAAACAGGTATGGTCCACTTCGACTACGGTCGCTGACTTTTTATTACAACAAGGAATCACACTAAATGAATTAGACCGTGTTGAGCCAAGTCTTGAAGAACAAGTAAATGAAAAGACTAAAGTTAACGTCATTCGAGTTGAAAAAGTCACCGATGTAGTGGAAGAACCAATTAAATTTGCTGTTGTGACAAAGAAAGATCATACGCTTGCTAAAGGAACAGAAAAAACCATATCCAGTGGTCAAGAAGGTCTCGTGAAAAAGGAATACGAAGTGATCTTAGAAAATGGTGAGGAAGTATCACGAAAACTTCTAAGAGAATCTACTATGAAAGAAAAACGTGATAAGGTTGTGGCAGTTGGTACAAAGACCACCACGCAAACCGTTTCCCGTGGAAGCGTGAATGCGGTTAAGGAATTCTATGTAAGCTCAACAGCTTATACCGCCAATTGCAACGGCTGTTCTGGAAGAACGGCTACAGGATTTAACCTAAAAGCAAACCCGAATGCAAAAATAATTGCTGTCGACCCGAGTGTTATTCCGCTAGGAACTAAGGTTTTTGTTGAAGGGTATGGCTATGCCATAGCTGCTGATACTGGATCAGCAATAAAAGGAAATAAAATTGATGTTTTCTTTGCCTCTAAATCGGATGCTTACCGATGGGGAAGAAAAAAAGTATTGATTAAGATTTTAGAATAAACTAGCGAATATGTTATATTTTAATGGGCAGAGAATTTCTCTCTGCTTTTTTTGATTTTCTTGTATTTTCTATTACACTTATATAGACGTACAACATTACAAAATTGTTTCAGTTTTTTATCATTTTTTACGAAAATATTTTTAAGGTGGTAAGTACCTATAGGTCCGGGAGGAAGTATGAAAAAAATTAAGGAGATTATTGTGGTGGAAGGCAAGGATGATACCACGGCGATAAAGAGGGCTGTTAATGCCGATACGATTGAAACGAACGGTTCGGCTATCAATAAAGAAACGCTGGAAAAAATAAAACTGGCTCAGCAAACGAGGGGAGTCATTATTTTTACAGATCCCGATTATCCGGGGCAAAAGATCAGACAAACCATTACAGAGCATGTTCCATCCTGTAAGCATGCTTTTATTCCAAAGGAAGCGGCCCTTCATAAGCATGGAAGGGGTGTAGGAGTGGAGCATGCGCAACCAGAGATAATTCAACAAGCCTTAAGAGAAGCTCAGCTTATGACCGAGGAAACGGTCGAAGAAATATCCAAAGAGGATCTCATGTTTGCTGGTTTAATGGGAGGGCCCAGTTCAAAGGAACGGCGAGAGAAATTGGGGCGAATATTGCGCATCGGGTATACGAATGGGAAACAGCTACATAAAAGACTGATGATGTTCCAAATTACAAAAGAGGCTTTTGCAGAAGCTGTAAGGGCAATACAACAGGAGGAGAAGCATGAATAAAGATATTGCAACACCTGTGAGAACGAGGGCTATTTTAGAGAAATATGGATTTTACTTTAAAAAAAGCTTAGGTCAAAACTTCCTTATTGACACAAATATTTTAAATCGAATTGTCGACCACGCCAACCTGACAGAAAATACAGGGGTGATCGAGATTGGCCCTGGTATTGGAGCTCTAACTGAACAATTAGCCCGCCGAAGTAAAAAGGTTGTCGCGTTTGAAATCGATCAAAGGCTATTGCCGATATTGGAAGATACCCTTTCCCCCTATTCAAATGTGGAAGTTATTCATCAGGATGTCTTAAAAGCAGATGTGGGGGCCATTATTGCCAAGGAACTTGAGGGAATAGAGGATATCATGGTAGTTGCTAACCTTCCTTATTATGTGACCACACCCATCATTATGAAGCTTCTGGAAGAAAAGCTGCCGATAAGAGGTATTGTTGTAATGCTCCAAAAGGAAGTAGCAGAAAGAATTTCAGCAAACCCAGGAACGAAGGATTACGGCTCGCTTTCAATTGCTGTACAGTACTACACGGTAGCGGAGACGGTCATGATCGTTCCAAAAACAGTTTTTGTCCCGCAACCAAATGTTGATTCGGCTGTCATAAGATTAACGGTGAGGGAAACTCCAAAGGTGGCTGTTGAGGACGAGGATTTCTTCTTTCACATCACAAAAGCAAGCTTTGCACAAAGAAGGAAAACTATTCTTAATAACCTTACAAGTCAACTGCCTGGAGGAAAAGAGAAAAAGGAGCAAATTCTTCAAGCATTACATGATGTGAATATTGATCCGACGAGAAGAGGAGAAACCCTTTCTATCGAGGAATATGCCCAATTAAGTGCAGCCCTTCATTCAGCCTTTCAGTAAGGCTGTTTTTTTATGCTTCTTTCTAAGGCACATGTACTAGGATTCATGCATATTTTGAAAAAGAAACGATCTTGATTTTTCATTCTGACTTAGCTTCTTTTTTGAGGAGCATGAATTTAGTAGGCCCTATTGGGCTAATTGGAGTGACCTTTAGTGACGATAAACCTCATGGATGTTGTCGGAAGAATATCCTATAAATGTGATATTCTATTCCGAGTAATCGATATAAGAACAGAGAATGGAAATAAAATAGCCATACTGTATGGGGAAGATTTTCGGTTAATCGCAGATGCTCCCTATAAGGATCTAATCGTTATAGACCAATCGACGAGGAATGAAAGGTCACGGGAATTTCGGTCTCTCGAGGAGCAATCCTATCGTTTATTTCAACAAGAAATGAATTTGTTAAGAGAGAAGCAAGAATATGATTCAACAGATGGCTATAAAAAGAAGATCAACTACTTTCAGCTTCCAGGTCGCGTTCTTCATATAGATGGTGACCCATCTTATTTAAGAAAATGCTTGGACCTATATGAGAAAATTGGGATTCCGGTTACAGGGATTCATTGCAGTGAAAAAGAAATGCCGAACAAAATACATCAGCAGATCGAGTATTATCGTCCTGATATTTTAGTTATTACCGGCCATGATGCCTACTCGAAATCCAAGGGTGAGATTGGGGATATTAATGCATATCGGCATTCGAAGTATTTTGTACAAACCGTGAGAGAGGCGAGGAGAATGATTCCTAATTTGGATCAGCTGGTCATCTTTGCGGGTGCATGTCAGTCTCATTTTGAGTCATTAATTCATGCGGGGGCTAATTTTGCCAGTTCCCCTTCCCGTATTAATATTCACGCCTTGGATCCCGTTTATATTGTGGCAAAGATTAGCTTTACACCCTTTATGGAGAGGATTAATGTCTGGGATGTTTTAAGAAACACATTAACAGGGGAAAAAGGACTCGGCGGGATTGAAACAAAAGGGATCCTCAGAACAGGAATGCCATTTAATGTGGAAAAGGAATAAACTTTTCGACAAAATTCCTCCCTCGCTTTTTATCGTCATTTGTAATCTGGTGGGAATGTTATGCTTTCCCTCCGGATTTTATTCTTGTAATTTCATCATCCTAAAGCCGCCTCTAAAGTATTTTGGGGCGCCATACATATTCTTGTCAAAATAGGAAATTATATTAATGTAGAAAATTAGAAAAAAATGTGGAATAAAATATATTGACAACTAAATTTAAACACTGTTATAATTTATATTTTTGTTTGACTAAATTATGTCAGTGTGATATACTTAACATAGTGAGGTGGACCGAATGACAAAAACGTTAATTGATATTAAGAAGGCCCTTGATTCAAATTTGGGAAAAAGATTATTATTAAGGGCAAATGGTGGTCGTAGGAAAACGATTGAACGCTCTGGTATTTTAGCGGAAACTTATCCTTCTGTGTTTGTGATTGAACTAGATCAGGATGAAAATGCATTCGAACGTGTATCTTACAGCTATGCAGATGTACTAACAGAAACGGTTCAGATTACCTTCTATGAAGATACAACAGGACAAGTAGCGTTAAGCTAGGAAGTCTATATTTATTTACGAGCAGTGAACAGAGGTTTGCTGCTTTTTATTTTTTTTAGAGACATCGATAATCAAAGGTTCCAATTTGGATGGATAGGATAAATTAGGCTCTTATGATTCACTGCTTCATACTTCATACTAAGGATACGTGGTGAAGAAAGGAGCTGTTCGTTTTGGGCAGAAGACGAGGAGTAATGTCAGAGGGCTTAAAAGAGGAGCTTGCTAAGGAGTTAGGCTTTTATGATGTCGTTCAAAAAGAGGGTTGGGGCGGTATCCGGGCGAGAGACGCCGGTAATATGGTAAAGCGCGCCATCGAAATAGCTGAACAACAATTAAGAAACAAGCGATAACTCTTAAGACTTACCAGTCAATTTAAGCAGATTCACTACGTTAAAGTCGGGGCTATCGCTCCGGCTTTTGCTTTGGTATTATACGTGCTGTTCAGGGTGTATATGCTTCTGTTTATAAAAAGTCAAGAAGAGCACGTCTTACATCAGTTGTTTTGTGGTAAAATAGGACAATAAAATGAATGGACGGGTTTTTCTGTATTTACTATCAGAAGAATGCTTGAGTAGGTGGAAATCTTGAAGGTCTTAATGAAAGCACCAGCGAAAATAAATTTGACATTAGATGTTTTACATAAACGTCCAGATGGCTATCATGAGGTTGAAATGATCATGACAACCATTGATCTTGCTGATCGGATTGAGTTAACTTGGCTGGACGAGAATGTGATTCGTGTGACATCACAGAATCGCTTTGTTCCAGATGATCAACGTAACTTGGCTTATCAAGCAGCCATACTTCTTAAAGACAGGTTTCAAGTTCAGCATGGCGTTCAAATCAACATTGAAAAAACAATCCCTGTTGCGGCCGGCCTTGCGGGTGGAAGCAGTGATGCAGCTGCGACCTTAAGAGGTCTTAACAGGCTATGGAAGCTTGGATTAAACTTGGATGAGCTTGCTGTGCTTGGAGCAGAAATCGGCTCTGATGTGTCATTTTGCGTCTATGGTGGAACGGCGCTAGCAAAAGGGAGAGGGGAAATAATTATGCCATTGCCCGCTCCCCCTAACTGCTGGGTTGTTCTTGCAAAACCGTTAATCGGGGTTTCAACCGCCGATGTCTACAGGCGCTTAAATGTGGAGCATATTTCTCATCCGGACACAAATTCCATGATCGAAGCCATTCGAAGAAATGACTTTGACGGAGTGTGTCAGCAGGTCGGGAATGTTCTCGAGGGAGTTACGTTAAAGATGTATCCTGAGGTAGCCCAAATTAAGGAGCAAATGTATCGATTCGGGGCAGATGCCGTTCTTATGAGTGGAAGTGGTCCAACAGTGTTTGCACTAGTACAGCATGATTCAAGAATGCATCGTCTATACAATGGGTTAAGAGGGTTTTGTGATCAGGTTTTTGCTGTAAGAATGTTGGGTGACAGACATACCCTTGATTAAATCCGGATAATAATGATATATTAACGTTAAAATATTCGGATAAGGGAGGTTGTATGCTATTGAAATTTCGTCGGAGTGATAGATTGGTCGATATGACGAATTATTTGTTAGAACATCCAAGAGAATTAGTTTCTTTATCCTTTTTCTCTGAAAGATATGGATCGGCAAAATCCTCGATCAGTGAAGACCTTGGAATCATTAAGGAAGCTTTCGAACAAAGAGGGATTGGGACGCTTCAAACCATTCCTGGTGCAGCGGGAGGGGTAAAGTTCTACGTAAAGGTTTCTGAATCGGAAGCAAGACCCTATATCGAAGAACTTTGCGCAACGATCGCACAGCCCGATCGACTCCTGCCTGGCGGGTACTTATATATGATGGATTTGTTGGGAAATCCCTCCATTGTTCAAAAGGCAGGTCGCTTACTCGCTTCAGCGTACATAGATACAAAAATTGATGTGGTCATGACGGTAGCAACGAAAGGGATTCCTCTTGCTTATGCCGTTGCAAGTCAGCTGAATGTTCCAGTCGTGATTGTTAGAAGAGACAGTAAGGTAACTGAGGGTTCAACGGTTAGTATCAATTATGTATCGGGCTCATCCAAAAGGATTCAGACGATGCTATTATCAAAGAGAAGCTTAGAGGAAGGCTCCAGTGTTCTGATCGTGGATGATTTTATGAAAGCGGGCGGGACGATTAATGGAATGATCAGCTTACTCGAAGAATTTAATGCAACGGTTGCGGGTATAGCTGTGTTAGTAGAAGCAGAAAAAACAGAAGAGAGACTTGTAGATGACTATTTATCTCTCATCAAGCTATCAGATGTGGATGTAAAAGAAAAGAAAATCTCCGTTAGCGTGGGAAATTATTTCGAAAAAATGAGTTCTTTGCAATGAGGCTAGGAATCCATGAAAACAAAATTCGAGAGGGGATGTTAATATGAAAACAGTTCAGACGAATCAAGCGCCAGCAGCCATAGGTCCATATTCACAAGGAATTATTGTAAATAATCTTTTTTTTAGCTCGGGGCAGATCCCGTTAACACCAGCTGGAGAAATGGTTCAGGGGGATGTTAAGGAGCAAACCCATCAAGTATTTAAGAATCTGCAAGCTGTCTTACAAGAGGCAGGAGCCTCCTTTGAGACGGTTGTAAAGGCTACCGTCTTTATAAAAAGTATGGATGATTTTGCTGCGGTAAACGAAGTTTATGGCGAATATTTTTCCCAACATAAGCCTGCTCGTTCTTGTGTGGAAGTAGCGAGGCTACCTAAGGATGCATTGGTAGAAATAGAAGTTATTGCTCTTGTGAAATAGTTTAGTTAATTGATATATGTCTGTAGTTGTGTGAAATTTTTTGAAAGCGGTTTATATCTTTCACGTGATTTTTAAAAAATATTTCCTAAAAAGAAGGAAAAATGGAAATTATGTTGAATTAGTTAACTTAGATTTTTAACTATTCGTAAAGGTGGTGAACACAATGGAAGTAACTGATGTCAGATTACGCCGTGTCAATACAGATGGCCGTATGAGAGCGATTGCCTCAATTACGCTTGATAATGAGTTTGTTGTTCATGACATTCGCGTCATCGATGGGAACAACGGATTGTTTGTTGCTATGCCAAGTAAGCGCACACCAGATGGGGAATTTCGTGATATCGCTCATCCAATCAATTCAGGGACGCGCGGAAAAATCCAAGAGGCTGTTTTGGCTGAGTACCACCGTTTAGGTGAATTAGAAGTTGAATTTGAAGAAGCCGGAGCTTCTTAGGATATTGCAACAAGGGCCTACTTCATAAGTAAGGCCTTTTTTCATCCGAAGTTTTCCTCAAGTGGAACCATCACTAACCTATCCACCTTTCCATACCCCCGCTTGCTAATTGTTAAACCTCCTTTTTACAAATATTTGTACTTATTGAACTTTCCTTGAAATAGTCATGTATTTAGGATATATTTTTAATGGATTCATTTAACTAATTGACGATTTTAATCGATTTATAGTAATTTTAGGCCTTTTCACAAAGGTAATGGAGGACTGTCAATGTCTAAACGTTATGCGGTCATACTAGCCGCTGGTCAAGGGACAAGGATGAAGTCAAAGCTCTATAAGGTCTTGCATCCCGTTTGCGGCAAACCTATGGTTCAACATGTAGTGGATCAAGTTTCCAAACTTCAAATGGACAGAATTGTGACCATTATTGGCCACGGGGCAGAGCTTGTTCAATCTCAATTGGGAGAAGCCTGCAGCTATGCCTTACAGGAAGAACAGCTAGGTACCGCTCATGCTGTGATACAGGCTCGTTCCATCCTTGAAGATAAAGAGGGTATTACGCTTGTTGTTTGTGGAGATACTCCGTTAATCAAGGCTGAAACGATGGAATCATTAGTTAAGCACCATGAAGAAGCAAAGGCGAAAGCGACGGTTTTAACCGCTTATGCAGATGATCCGACTGGCTATGGACGTATTATTCGCAATAAAAATGGGTTAGTTGAGAAAATTGTTGAACATAAGGATGCGACAGAAGAGGAAAGAACCGTTAGAGAAATTAATACAGGTACATATTGCTTTGATAATAGAGCACTATTTGAGGCGTTAAATAATGTTTCAAATGAGAATGTACAAGGAGAATACTATCTCCCAGACGTGATTGAAATTCTAAAAAATGCTGGTGAGACAGTTACTGCTTATCAAACGGATGATTTTGAAGAAACTCTTGGCGTTAATGATCGAGTAGCTCTCGCAAAAGCAGAGACTATATTAAGGAAGAGAATTAATGAGTTTCATATGCGAAACGGCGTATCGATCATTGATCCCGATCATACGTATATCGGTTCTGATGTGGAGATTGGACAGGATACCATTATTCAACCTGGAACGATTCTATCAGGAAATACAAGAATTTCTTCAGATTGCACAATTGGACCCAACAGTGAAATTAGCAATTGTCTAATTGGAGAAGGTACGGTCATTCGTCAATCTGTTGCTTATGACAGCGAGATTGGCTCTCATGTCAATATTGGACCATTTGCTCACATTCGACCACAATCACAAATTCACGATGAAGTAAAGATCGGAAATTTTGTTGAGATAAAGAAATCCGTATTTGGGAAAGGCAGCAAGGCATCCCATCTAAGCTACATAGGAGATGCTGAAGTGGGCAGTGATGTTAACATCGGCTGTGGCTCCATCACCGTAAACTATGACGGGAAAAAGAAATATTTGACGAAGATTGAGGACGATGTCTTTATTGGTTGCAACTCCAATCTAGTGGCACCAGTCACGATTGGAAACGGTGCATACGTGGCAGCAGGTTCAACGGTTACACAGGATGTTCCTGGAAATGCTCTAGCGATTGCCCGAGCCAGACAAGTTAATAAAGAGCAGTACGCAGACAAATTGAAAAAATAGGTTGTGTTCATGTTCAGTGTCGATCAAACCTTATTTGTATGGAGTGAATAACCCATATGCATAAGGATCGGCATTGGCGTATAACAGAGCCAAAAAATAAGAAAAGCAATTGGAGGTTCACCATGTCAAATCAGTATTTAGATCCGAATTTAAAGGTGTTTACCTTAAATTCAAACCGACAGCTAGCAGAAGAAATTGCAAGGGTAATTGGTGTTGAGCTTGGAAAATGTTCCGTTCAAAGATTTAGTGATGGAGAGGTTCAAATCAATATTGAAGAAAGCATTCGCGGCTGTGATGTTTTCGTCATCCAATCGACGAGTTCTCCAGTGAATGAACATTTAATGGAGTTACTGATTATGATTGATGCTCTAAAGCGTGCATCTGCTAAGACCATTAATATTGTTATGCCATATTACGGTTATGCAAGACAGGACCGTAAAGCAAGAGCTCGTGAGCCAATTACAGCTAAGCTAGTGGCTAATTTACTTGAAACTGCTGGTGCCACAAGGGTCATTACCCTTGATTTACATGCTCCACAAATTCAAGGATTCTTTGATATTCCTACAGATCATTTAATGGGGGTACCGATTTTAGCAGATTATTTTCAGCATAAAGATTTGAATGGAGATATCGTGATTGTATCACCTGACCATGGTGGGGTGACACGTGCTCGAAAAATGTCTGAACGTCTGAAAGCTCCAATTGCAATTATTGATAAGCGCAGACCAAAGCCAAATGTGGCAGAGGTCATGAATATCGTCGGAAATATTGAAGGCAAAGTGGCCATTTTAATTGATGATATCATTGATACCGCTGGTACAATTACCTTAGCCGCCAACGCACTAGTCGAAAATGGTGCCTTAGAGGTTTATGCGTGCTGTACACACCCAGTTCTTTCCGGTCCTGCGATTGAACGTATCGAAAACTCAAAAATTAAAGAGCTTGTTGTCACAAACTCAATTGCACTTTCTGAAGAGAAGTTGTCTGGGAAAATTAAACAATTATCTGTTGCTGCGCTAATAGGCGAAGCCATTATCCGGGTACATGAGCACCAATCTGTTAGTACACTTTTTGATTAATCATAAATAATGACAAGGCTTGCTTTAAAAAGGCAAGCCTTTCCCCGATCAGTGTGTGGGCAATCTCAGGAGAAGAGCACTTCTCTAAGTATTATGTTTATTCCTTACTTATTTTGGGCATTTTCTATATAGAACGCTCTTAAAATTAGGAAGGGGTAAATAACATGAGTACTGCATTACAGGCTACAGAGAGAACTGAGTTTCGCAACTCTACACTCACGAAGATTCGCAAAGAAGGGAATATCCCAGCTGTCGTATATGGCAACAAAGTGAGTAGCACCTCCGTTTATGTAAATGGGGCGGATTTTTTGAAAAAAATACGTGAGGTTGGTCGAAATGGTGTTTTTCCGTTAGACTTAAACGGTAAGCAGGTCAATGTTATATTAACGGAGTACCAAGCTGATCCAGTTAAGAATGAAATTTTACATGCTGATTTATTAGCTGTAGATATGTCCAAGGAAATCACTGCAGATGTGCGGGTTAATCTAGTTGGAGAAGCAGCTGGCGTGAAGGATGGCGGAGTGATGCAGTTAGCCCTGCATGAGGTATCCATTACTGCGACACCTGCCAATATTCCTTCAGCTATTGATGTCGATGTTTCACATTTACAGGTGGGGGAAACCATTACGGTCGGTGAACTAAGCGCCGGAAAAGAGTTTCAGATTAACCATGAAGCCGAACAGACCATTGTATCGATACTTCCACCAAAGGTTGAGGTAGAAATAGATACAGGTGAGGAGCAAGAGGAAGGAATTCCGAAGAACGAAGAGGGCAGGGAAACTGAGGCTAGTGAAGAAAAGTCTGAATAAGCAAGGCTTAAGGGACTGACAGATAAAAGTCAGCCCCTTAACGTTTTGGTAGCCGTTTAGGACCAGCACTAGCAGCCTTTAATAAGGAGGGTGAGAAAATGAAATTAATCGTAGGCCTAGGCAATCCAGGAAGGCAATATGAAAAAACAAGGCATAATATAGGTTTTGAAGTGATTGATTATTTATCTAATCAGCTCCATATCCCCCTTGATCAATCCAAGCATAAGGGATTGTATGGTGTAGGTCATGTAAGGGGAGAGAAGGTATTTTTGCTCAAGCCGTTAACATATATGAATTTATCAGGAGAATCTGTTCGACCTCTCATGGACTATTATGATATTGATCTGGAAGATTTGATTGTGATATACGATGATTTAGATCTTCCAGTTGGAAGGATACGTCTAAGACAAAAGGGCAGTGCCGGTGGACATAATGGCATGAAGTCTATCATTGCCCATGTGGGCAGCCAGGAATTTAATAGAATAAGAGTAGGTGTTAGTAGGCCTTCCAATGGTCAGCCTATTACAGATTATGTATTGTCTCGGTTCACAAAGGAAGAGCAGGAGATCATGAATCAGGTCATTGCAAAATGCGGAGAGGCCTGTGAAGCTACGTTTGAACGGCCGTTTTTGCAAGTGATGAATGAATATAACCAAAAATAATCACAAAGGTCGACTTGAAGTAATTAGGTGAATAAAGTCTCTTTTAAACGGTTATTAATAAAGATAATGAACTGTTTGAAGGGGAGGCTAATTATGGCTCTAAAATACTATTGTCGACATTGTGGACACCCGATGGGTACCATTGATAATATAGCAATGGATTCAGAAAGGCTGGGTCTAAGTGAGCTTACTGATGAGGAGCGAATGGAGATGGTATCCTATGACTCCTCAGGTGATATCCATATCAAAGCGATTTGTGAGGACTGCCATGAATCGTTAAAGCGGAACCCGGATTATTATCAATATGATTACCTTATTCATTAAGGGCTGTCTCTACACTGATTGGAGGCAAGAGCCCTTTTCATACAAGCTTTGGACTTTATCTCCAAGGCATTTTTCTATTCGTAATGTTTGAGAAAGAGCCATTGTTAAACTAGGCTGTTTTCGTACGGATTGTTGTTTGGAATGGCTCTAATGCCAGCCATTCCTCTTTATACGTAGCATGTGATACGCATTTAGTAAGAGCTCTTTTCTCCGCTTCATTAATAAATATACGAGCAAAATCACTAGTTTAGCTTAATCATTTTGTCTAAAAGCAACAATGTTTGAGAAAAGAGCCTTAAACTATTAATAGATTACACACTTGTAAAAAGTCCTGCGGTAATATGTCAAGCCCAAAAATCTAAGGAATTGGAAATTTTAAACCCACCAGCATCTAAAAAAGGCAATACTAAAGAAACCC
>NZ_JAUSTU010000037.1:0-25833 GCF_030813005.1 Anoxybacillus andreesenii | reverse complement strand
ACTCTCCAATAAAGAGTTGATATAGCTCATAAAAATTTGTTGTTTTAAAACAACTAGAATTAACGTTGACGTATGATTTGTTTAGTTTTCAAAGAGCAAGTTAAGTTCAGTAGATTTTTCATATCGCTCAGAGGCGACTTTATTAATATATCATTTCCAAATCTGAATGTCAATACTTTTTTTATTTAGGCTGTTTTCGCACGGATTGTGGTTCTGGAATGTCCTTAATACCGGCCATTCAGTTTCATACTAGGCGTGCGATACGCATAGATTGAGTAGCACTTTTCTCCGTTATTTCTACAGATAGACTGCATAAACAAGAGTTTTGTCTAATTATTTATTGTTCAAAAGCAACAATGTTTGAGAAAAGAGCCTTTATTTAAGTAAAAGAACAATCTCGATTTGGTGACTTGATTAAGTATACCAGCCTCATGCGCCTTCTTCAAGAGGAAATATGCGGTAAGTTTTAAAAAACAATTATATAATTTCCTCGATAAAGATATCTCTATTCTTTTCTAGGTGAATAATTTCTTCTGACTTTAATATTTTCACTAAAGGTCTTGTAGGGGACTTTTCCTCTATAAATAAAATTTCAGCAATTTGGCCATCAGAAAGTCTTACCTTACTTCCAATGGAACAATTCATGATGCCTGATTGTAAGGCTTTAATTGCGGGGATATCAAATTTCCCGAAGTTATCTTGAATAATCATCTCCAATACCTTAAACGGAGATTGCTTTTTTCGATAAAGACGGGCAGATGTCATCGCATGAAAAATGTCTGCTACCGCTATGATTTTCGCAAATGAGTGGATTTTCTCGCTTTTTTCCCCGAGTGGATAACCACTTCCATCAAGTCTTTCGTGATGTTGAAAAACCCCTATTTTACTTGCATCACGAAGGAGTGGACTTCCCTGTACCATTTTATAGCTATAGGTGGGATGGTTCTTTATTTCTTCAAACTCAGCGCTAGTTAAAGCACCGCTTTTATTCAGAAGATGTGAAGGGATTTTCGCCATTCCACAATCAGCCAAACACCCAGCTAACGCTAACTGTACAATATCTCCCTTTTGATAATTTAGCTTTTTACCTATAAATGCACTCAATAATCCTACAGCTATAGAATGCTGAAATAAGTACTCTTTTTCCGTAGAGAGATGGTGAAGCGAAAACAACTCTCCTATGTTTCTATCGAACTTTTCAATAAGCGGTAATATTATTGCTCTTATCTTCGTTATATCTAAAGGAAGCCCTGCTTGCCATGCACTAAATTCCTTTTTATAATCTCTGACTGCTTCAAGGAATGACTCGGATAACGTCTCTTGCTTTTCAGTTTCTTTTACTTCCTTTTTAGCTTTTTCTTCAACTACTTCAGCAGGAATAAAAGCCATTCCATTGACAAGTGTTTTATGAACTTTAACATCGCTAATAAGAAATGCATTCAAAATTTCAATTAATTCATCGGTTAGAACTGTTTTGTCTGGGATGATCGGACGATTCGTTAAACTCATTACGTCCTCAGACAATATGCAACCTTCTCGAAGCTCCTTTAATTTGACACGCATGGGGTAACACCTCAATGAGAATATAGTAAAACTGGCCTAGTTTTTATTTTACTTGATATAGAAGAATAAGGCTATATAAAGAAAAGCTGCAGAGCAAGGATTGGCTCTACAGCTTTCTTTATTTTTGTATTTTAGGATTTAAATTTACACCTATTCTTCCGTATCATCCAACATATTATCCTCATGCTGTTCAGGAGCTTCAACTTCTTTTTCTACCTTCGCTACCGTAGAGACAAACTCGTTCTCGTTTTCATCTAAGCGAATGAGCTTAACTCCTTGTGTGTTACGCCCCATTGTAGAAATATCACTCGTTGCCATGCGGATAATAACGCCACCCGTTGTGATTAGCATTAAGTCCTCTTCACCCGTTACGGCCTTCATGGCTACTAAATCACCATTTTTCTCCGTTACATTACATGTTTTGATCCCTTTTCCTCCTCTACCTTGAATTCGATATTCAATAGCAGGGGTTCTCTTACCATATCCATTTTTTGTAACAATAAGGATATCAGCGCTTTCCTCTAGTACCTCCATCCCTATTACTTCATCTTTTTGGTCAATCGTTATCCCTTTAACCCCAGTAGCCGTTCTACCCATGGAGCGAACATCGGTTTCTGGGAAGCGAATGAGCATTCCATTCTTCGTCCCAATAATAATTTCTTTATTTCCATCAGTAAGACGAACAGAGATAAGTTCATCTCCTTCTCTTAAATTAAGAGCGATGAGACCATTGTTGCGGATATTGGCAAAGGATGATAACGGTGAGCGCTTTGAAATACCTTCTTTGGTTGTGAAGAATAAGAACCAATCATCTACAAACTCTTCAACTGGAATAATGGCATTCACCCATTCACCTTTGTCCACCTCTAGAAGATTAATAATCGGAATTCCTTTTGCTGTTCTTGAGAACTCTGGAATTTCATATCCCTTTGCTCTATAGACCTTCCCCTTATTTGTGAAGAATAGAAGGGTATCGTGTGTGGAAGTCGTAATAAGGTGCTCAACAAAATCATCCTCATTCGTACCCATTCCTTGAATTCCACGTCCTCCACGCTTTTGAGCGCGATAAGTGGATACTGGTAGACGTTTAACGTATCCATTATGAGTGATAGTTACGACGATATTTTCACGTGGAATCAAATCTTCATCTTCAATATTTTCAAGACCCGCTGTGACAATTTCTGTTCTGCGCTGGTCGTTATAACGCTCTTTTAGTTCTATTAGCTCTTCACGAATGATTTCTAATATTTTTTCTTCATCCGCTAAAATAGCATTTAGTTCAGCCATTAATTGTACTAAGCCTTGATATTCATCCTCAATTTTTTCACGTTCTAAGCCTGTCAAACGCTGAAGACGCATATCCAATATAGCTTGAGCTTGTTTTTCTGATAAACCAAAGGTAGAGATCAAGCCTTCCCTTGCAATATCGGTTGTTTGTGAGCTACGAATTAAATTTATGACTTCGTCAATATGGTCTAGAGCAATTCGTAACCCTTCTAAAATATGAGCTCTTGCTTCCGCCTTGCGAAGCTCAAATTCAGTTCTGCGACGAATAACAACCTGTTGATGTTGCAAATAGTACTGTAAGCATTGCTTCAAATTCAACACTTTAGGATGGCCATCAACTAGAGCAAGCATGTTGATTCCAAAGCTTGTCTGTAAAGCTGTTTGTTTATAAAGATTGTTCAGAAGGACGTTTGCATTTGCATCCTTACGAACTTCAATAACAATTCTCATCCCATTACGGTCAGATTCATCACGTAAATCGGTTATCCCATCAATTTTCTTATCTCTTGCTAACTCAGCAATTTTTTCAATTAATCTTGCTTTATTTACTTGATAAGGGAGTTCATTAACGATAATAACTTCCTTACCACTTGATTTTTGCTCTATTTCAACTTTGGCTCGTAATGTAATTGATCCTCTTCCAGTTTCATAAGCCTTACGTATCCCACTTCTACCAAGGATTAAACCCGCTGTTGGAAAGTCAGGGCCGGGGATAATATCCATTAATTCATGGATTGTTATGTCAGGGTCCGTGCTAACTGCTAAGACACCATCAATGACCTCACCAAGTTGGTGTGGGGGGATATTCGTTGCCATTCCTACAGCTATTCCAGTAGTCCCGTTAACTAGCAGATTAGGAAATCGAGCAGGAAGAACAGCCGGTTCTCTTTCTTCTCCATCATAGTTATCCTGAAAGTCAATCGTATCCTTGTTAATATCTCTAAGTAACTCCATAGAAATCTTTGACATCCTTGATTCTGTATATCGCATGGCTGCAGCAGAATCTCCATCTACGGAACCAAAGTTTCCATGTCCGTCTACAAGCATATAACGATAGTTAAAGTCTTGCGCCATCCGAACCATCGTTTCATATACAGCAGAATCACCATGTGGGTGATACTTACCAATGACGTCTCCAACGATACGAGCAGATTTCTTATATGGTTTATCTGCATGTATTCCTAAATCATGCATCGCATATAAGATCCGGCGATGAACAGGCTTTAAGCCATCACGGACATCAGGAAGAGCACGTGAGACAATAACACTCATTGCGTAATCTAGAAAAGATGTCTTCATTTCATGACTTAAATTGATTTCTTTTATTTGTGATTTCGATGTTTCAGACATTCGGGGACCTCCTTTACTTGGTAAAGACTTTTCTGTTTAAAGTGAAAAGGATAGTGGCATTCCCCTCTATCCCCTTCACTTTGGATACATACTTCAAGATTATAGCGAGTTATACATCCAAATTCTTCACGTATTTAGCATTCTCTTCAATGAAATTTCTTCTTGGTTCTACTTTATCACCCATTAGGATTTCAAAGGTTTCATCCGCTTCTATGGCGTCATCTAAACTAACCTGAAGCATCGTTCTCGTTGCAGGATTCATGGTTGTCTCCCATAATTGCTCAGGATTCATCTCCCCAAGACCCTTATAGCGTTGAATATTCGGTTTAGGCTGTGCAGGAAGCTCTGCAAAAATCCGCTCTAGTTCTTTATCATCGTATGCATATTCAACCCTTTTACCTTGTTGTACCTTATATAACGGAGGTTGAGCGATGTAAACATAGCCTGCTTCGATAATTTTTCTCATAAAACGATAGAAGAATGTTAATAGGAGTGTTCGAATATGAGCACCATCAACATCAGCATCCGTCATAATAACAATCTTATGATAACGAGCTTTTGAAATATCGAAATCTTCACCGATTCCTGTTCCGCATGCTGTTATCATCGCTCTAACTTCATTATTGGACAAAATTCTATCCAATCTTGCCTTTTCAACGTTAAGGATTTTTCCTCTAAGTGGCAGGATCGCTTGAAAATGTCGATCACGCCCCTGTTTTGCGGACCCTCCAGCGGAATCACCCTCAACAATATAAAGCTCGCTTATGGATGGATCTCTTGAAGAGCAATCCGCAAGCTTTCCTGGAAGGCTTGAAACCTCAAGTGCACTCTTTCTACGTGTTAATTCTCTCGCCTTTTTTGCAGCTAATCTGGCTCTTGCCGCCATTAAGCCTTTATCGACAATTTTCTTTGCTACTGCTGGATTTTCAAGAAGAAACTTCTCCATATGCTCAGAAAAAATCGTATCTGTTACAGCTCTCACTTCAGAATTACCAAGCTTCGTTTTCGTCTGTCCTTCAAATTGTGGATCCGGATGCTTAACAGAAATAATCGCAGTTAATCCTTCCCTCACATCATCACCAGAGAGATTCGCATCACTGTCTTTAAACAATCCATTTTTTCGAGCATAATCATTGATTATTCTCGTTAAGGCTGTCTTAAAGCCAGCCTCGTGAGTTCCACCTTCATACGTATGAATATTATTTGCAAATGAATAAATACTCTCTGTGTAGCCATCGTTATACTGGAGAGAAATATCTACCGTAATCCCATCCTTTTCTCCCTCAATAAAGATTGGCTCCTCATGAATGACTTCTTTTGTACGGTTTAAATGCTCAACATAGGATTTAATTCCGCCTTCATAATGGTACTCGACACGTTTGTTCTCTTCTCTTTTGTCCTCGAGTGACATCTTTAGGCCCTTATTAAGAAAAGCAAGTTCACGAATACGAGTTGCCAAGGTATCGAAATCATATTCTACTGTTTCAGTGAAAATCTCCGGATCTGGGGTGAAATGAATGGTGGTTCCCGTGCGGTCCGTTTCTCCGATAATTTTAAGGTCCTCACACGGAACACCACGCTCAAATTTCATATAGTGGATATGACCATCAAGATGAACAAAGACCTCTAGCTCCGTAGATAAAGCATTAACAACAGACGCACCAACACCATGGAGGCCTCCAGAAACCTTGTATCCACCGCCTCCAAATTTTCCACCTGCGTGGAGAACCGTTAGAATAACCTCAACGGCAGGGCGCCCAACCTTTTTTTGGATCCCTACAGGAATTCCCCGACCATTATCAATTACTGTGATACTATTATCCTTTTCAATGATGGTTTGAATCTCCGTACAGAAACCAGCTAGGGCCTCGTCAATACTATTATCTACAATTTCCCAAACCAAGTGATGGAGTCCTTTGGCGCTCGTTGAACCAATATACATACCTGGGCGCTTCCGAACCGCCTCAAGGCCCTCTAATACTTGTATCTGATTCTCATCATAGGATTGCTCTTGTACCGTTTCCTGTTCCATTGCCACAGCCTATCACCTACACTTTTTAGTTACTTCATTAAAAAACAGAAAATCTATAAAAAAGCTTTATTCTCAAAACTCTTGAATCATTGTTGATCGCTTCTTTAAGGTTGCGGAAGCTAAAGGGGAGTAATACACTTTATTTCCCGTGATAACGATGGATTTGTACGCTCCCTTATTTTGCTGAAACATCTCATGATTGCTATTTTCAAGCAGCGCTTCCATATCCTTTGAAGCTTTTACTGTTTCCTTATCTAGAATGGCGATTATATCAGTTGCCTTTACGAGAATATCCTCGCCTAAATAAACATACAATGTTCTCACCTCATTGAATCTTTTCAATCTCTCCCGAACGAACCTTAAAAGCGGATGCCTCCTTTAAGGTTTGGTGATCAATTCCATCAACACTTGTGGTTGTTACAAAGGTTTGGACTTTTCCTTGAATCGTATTCAATAAATGAGATTGACGAAAATCATCGAGCTCAGAAAGAACATCGTCCAATAGTAAAATAGGGTATTCTCCTACTTCTGAATAAATCAACTCAATTTCCGCTAACTTAAGGGAAAGAGCAGTCGTTCTTTGCTGGCCTTGCGAGCCAAATGTCTGCACATCCCTATTATTGACATGAAAAAGAAGATCATCTCGATGAGGCCCGAATAATGTCACGCCTCTTTCAATTTCCTTTGATTTAATTTTAGCAAATTTATCCTCAAATACTTCTATCATTTTCGACAAGACTTGTTCTTCTGATACGTCAACAGATGGTTTATAGTGGATTTCTAACGTTTCTAAATTACGGGATATGCCTTTGTGTACGGGAGTTGCCCATTTTTCAAGCAAATGAATAAATTCAAACCGTTTCGCGATAATTTTTACAGCTACTTCAATAAATTGCTCCGTTAATACCTCTAGCATGGTCAAGTCTTGTTGTTTTTTCAATTGGAGGAGCTTTAGATAATGATTTCTCTGTTGTAATATTTTTTGATACTGACCGATATCATGCAAATACACAGGGGAAACCTGACCAATCTCCATATCAATAAAACGACGCCTAACCTGTGGGCTTCCCTTTACTAAATGAAGATCCTCTGGGGCGAACATGACAATATTCATATTCCCGATATACTGACTGAGTTTTTTTTGCTCTATATGATTAAATTTTGCCTTTTTCCCTTTTTTTGTAATAATCAATTCCATGGGAATGGAACCATGTCTTTTTTTTACTCTACCCTCTATTTTAGCATAGTCCGTATCCCAGCGAATAAGATCTTTATCGTTAGATGTTCGGTGGGATTTCGCCATCGCTAATACATAGATAGATTCCATCACATTCGTCTTTCCTTGAGCATTTTCTCCAAGAATCACGTTCACCTTATTATCAAAAGAGAGTTCAAGTTCCCCATAATTTCGGTAATTATTTAATTTTAAATGCTCAATATACATAGACGATACATCCTTTTGTTCAACTGAATACAAACAGTACCTCTAAGAATATTCATTCCAGGATAAATGAACCAAAATTTTGGATGTCAATTTTATCACCCACTCTTAGCTTTTTCCCTCTTCTTTGGTCCTGTTCTCCATTAACGAATATTTCATACTCACTTAAGAACCATTTGGCCATACCACCGGAATCAATAATTTCTGCTAATTTCAGAAATTGCCCCAAAGTGATATACTCCGTTTCAATTTTGATTTTTTTTGTCACGTTTTCACCTTTTCTTAAGAAGTCTTATTCTTCTATTTTACTAAATAATCCTCTTCTACACAAAGAATTGCTGAAACATGCTGATCTATATATGAAAAAGCCACCAGTGATACTGGCAGCTTTTTAAAATTAATAAGTTCTTACTGGAAGAATCAACTGAAGGAGGGACTCATCATTAATTGGGCGAATGAGGAATGGCCTCATGGCACCCGTGAAGCTAATTTTAATTTCATGGCCCTCTAATGTTTTTAAGGCATCCATCACATATTTAGCACTAAAGGAAATTTTTAGCTCTTCTCCTTCAACGGATTGTGCTTGCAGTTCCTCAATAACTTTCCCAATCTCCGGCGTGTTGGATGAAATTTCAATCACTTTATCGCCTAGTATTTCAAAGCGAACCACATTGTTTCGACCTTCACGCGCTAGAAGAGAAGCGCGATCAATAGCATGTAAGAAATCCTTGGTATTAACGATAACCTCTGTTTTATTTTCTGCTGGAATGAGCCTTGATGTATCAGGGTAATTTCCTTCCAATAGCCTTGAGAAGAAAAGCAAATGCTTCGCTTTAATAAGCACTTGATTTTCAGTAATGACAATCTCAACTAGCTCATTGTTATCGTCAAGTATTTTACTTAGCTCATTCAAGCTTTTCCCCGGAATAACCACGTTATAATTGTGATCCGACAAAAGATCAATCCTTGCCTTTCTTAAGGCTAAGCGATGGCTATCTGTTGCAATACAGATTAATTCCCCATTTTCCACTTTCCAGTTGACACCTGTCAAGACGGGACGTGTTTCTGAGGTGGACACTGCAAATACAGTTTGTCGAATTAAGGCCTTTAATAGGTCAGTTGGGATTTTAAATGAATTTTCCTCTTCGATTTGTGGCAATCTAGGATATTCTTCAGGATCAAGACCATTTAGATTAAACTCTGATTTCCCAGAGCGAATAACGATTTGGAATTGATTCAGAACCTCCATTTCCACAGTATCAGTGGGTAGTTTTTTGACGATTTCGCTAAAGAACTTGGCTTGTAAGACAATGGCTCCCGTTTCTTTAATCTCGACAATCTCATCCCCAGTTTCTTCCTTTGGAATAAAAGATTCAATGGAAATGTCGGAGTCACTTCCCGTTAAAGTGACTCCTTCTTCGGAAGCAACTATTTTTATGCCTGTCAAAATAGGGATTGTTGTTCTGCTAGTTACAGCTTTCATAACATCATTAACACTTTGCACAAGGCGATCCCGTTGGATTATAAATCTCATTTTCTTTAATCCTCCGTTTTAGCTTTTATTTTTATTTTTTTTAATAAAAAGTAATAGAAGTACTAGTAGGGCCTGTTATTATGTGGATAACTCGAATTTTGAAAGGAAACACAGTCTATCCACATGTGGATAGACTGTGTGTAAGCATTTAGAAGTTATTCACATTATTCAGTTGTAATAGAGAGAACCTAGATTTTGAGCAACTCATGAATTTCCTTCAATTGATTCTGAAATTGGGTATCCGTCTGCAACAAATTTGATATTTTTTCATGAGCATGAATAACCGTTGTATGGTCACGGCCACCAAATTCCTCACCGATTTTAGGGAGTGAAAAGTCAGTCAGTTCCCTTGCTAAATACATGGCAATTTGTCGTGGAAAGGCCACTGATTTTGTCCTTTTTTTAGCTTTAAAATCTTCTAATTTAACATTGTAGTATTCTCCAACTGTTTGTTGAATATCTAGGATGGTAATGATTTTCGGTTTAGAGCTCGGAATAATATCCTTCAAAGCTTCTGCTGCAAGATCTGCATTAATGTCCTTATTTATTAAGGATGAGTAGGCAACAACACGAATTAAGGCGCCCTCTAATTCTCGAATATTAGAATCAATTTGATTAGCAATATAGAGCATGACTTCGTTCGGAATATCGAGTCCTTCTGCCTTTGCCTTCTTTCTTAAAATAGCGATTCTTGTTTCCAAATCAGGAGGGGTAATATCGGTAATTAATCCCCATTCAAAACGTGAGCGCAAACGGTCCTCTAAGGTTGGTATTTCCTTAGGTGGACGATCACTGGAAATAACAATCTGCTTATTTTCTTCATGTAAAGTATTAAATGTATGGAAAAATTCTTCCTGTGTCGATTCTTTTCCAGCCAAAAATTGAATATCATCAATTAGCAGGACATCAACCTTGCGATATTTATTGCGAAATTCTGCTGCTTTATTATCACGTATTGAATTTATAAATTCATTTGTAAATTTTTCTGATGATAAATAGACCACTTTAGCAGATGGATTATGTTCTAAAACATAATGGCCAATTGCGTGCATTAAGTGGGTCTTACCTAATCCAACGCCTCCATAGATAAAGAGGGGATTATAGGCTTTTGCAGGAGCTTCCGCCACAGCCAATGAAGCAGCATGGGCAAAACGATTTCCAGATCCAATAACAAATGTATCAAAGGTGTTTTTTGGATTTAACATTGTTAAAGGAAATTCTGAATGATCTTCATCCTTCTTTACCTTTTTTGAAGGATGAGGTAACTCTATGTCTTCTTCTTGTTTATTTTGCGGAATAATAAATTTTACGCTGAGTTCTTCCCCAGTGATCTCATATAAAATGCTGGAGATTAGGTCGGAATAACGCTCTTCTAGCCAGTCTCTAGCAAACTCATTTGGTGCAGTCACTGTTAGTGTATCCTTTTTAAGAGAGTGGGCACTTGTTGCTTTAAGCCAGGTATCAAAGCTTGGTTTGCTAATCTTTTTTTCTATACTAGCAAGAGCCTTATTCCAAAGATCCGCAATATTCTCCAATCGTTTTCCCTCCCTACATACCAATAAGTAGGAGAAAAATGTCTTTACCCTACCTAATGAATTTTGAATTCCGAAATCAAACAATGAGGTCATTATGAATTAAGCAGCTACTATTGTGGAAAAACATATAATAAGGAAATAATGTGGTATTTCGACAATATCCACTAGCTGTGGACAAAGTTTTCCAAGAGGGTTGGATAAATTGTCCACACACTATCCACAAATTGTGGATAATTAAGTATTGCTCATCTTTTTATCCAACGTGAAAACACAACTATAATATCAAATAATCCCTTATGTTGCAATGGTATTTCAAACTTTATCCACAAGAAGGGCTACATGTGGATTTAAATTGTCCACATCCCTTTAACTTGTGAAAAAGCTGTCAATATTTGCTGTGGATAATAAAAATATTGTCGAAAGTTATACACAACGGGATACATAGCAAGAATTAATCTCTTATTTTTTGGTTCAAGAGCAATTAAGTTTGAGAAGAATCTTAATTTTGAAAGGGAGTTGACATTTTTAGGCTTTCCTCTATATAATTATTTAGACTGTCTGTAACAGCTATTCCTCAGGGAGGTGTCATATATGAAAAGAACGTTTCAACCAAACAATCGTAAAAGAAGTAAAGTTCATGGATTCCGTAGCCGTATGAGCTCAGCAAACGGACGTAAAGTTCTTGCTCGTCGTCGTCGCAAAGGAAGAAAAGTATTATCTGCTTAGGCCACTGTATAATCAGTGGTCTTTTTTCTAATGGCTGCCTTTTTTAGAAACTAATCATTTAGAGAAAAGTCTTTATTTCTAAATTCGGTAGGGAACGTATAGATATGTTTTGAGTGGATGATAATTCTTAATGATGAATAGGGGTAGCTCTAAAGGAAACTAGGTGAGAGCATGAAGAAAGAGTATAGAGTTAAGAAAAACAAGGATTTCCAGGAGATTTTTAAAAAGGGGAAATCCTTTGCTAATAGACAATTTGTTGTTTATTCCTTAAAGAAACCGGGGCAGGCTCATTTTAGAATTGGGCTCTCAGTGAGTAAAAGATTAGGAAACGCAGTCAAACGAAATCAAATCAAGAGATACATAAGACAAGCATTTCATGAGCTAGAGGATGATTTACAGCAGGAATATGACTATATCATCATCGCTAGGAAACCAGCGGCTACCATGGACTTTTTTGAGATAAAAGGGAGCCTTGTTCATGTGTTAAAGCTTTCGAAGGTATTAAAGGTTAGAAAAGCGCTCTCAAAATCGGAACAATAAATTTTATTTTTCTAAAGCGCTGTCTATTAAAAGATGATACAATACTCTTGATTCCTGAAAATTTAAAGAACATTTAGATTAGATTTCGTACAAGGAGGATTTCACGTTTGAAGAAAAGGATGTTTCTTTTAATCGGTTTGGTTCTACTATTAACCCTACTAACCGGTTGTACTGAGTATAATCAGCCGATTACTTCTGAAAGTGAAGGCTTTTGGAATGAGTATATTGTTTATCCATTATCACAGTTTATTATCATGGTTGCGAAGTTTGCTGGCAATAACTATGGGTTAGCTATCATCCTCGTTACCATCATTATTCGTTTATTAATTTTGCCTTTAATGATTAAACAAACGAAAAGCTCGAAGGCGATGCAAGCGATTCAGCCAGAGATGCAGAAATTAAAAGAAAAATATAGCTCGAAAGACCAAAAAACTCAACAAAAGCTCCAACAAGAGACGATGGCATTGTTTCAAAAGCATAATATTAATCCGTTAGCAGGATGCTTCCCGATTCTTATTCAAATGCCGATTCTTATTGGGTTTTACCACGCAATTAATCGGACAAGGGAAATCGCCGAGCATAGTTTTTTATGGTTTGATCTAGGTTCTCCAGACCCATACTATATTCTACCATTTGTTGCAGGAGCAACTACTTTCATTCAACAAAAAATGATGATGGCGGGCACGGCTAATCAAAACCCTCAAATGGCGATGATGCTTTGGATGATGCCAATCATGATTATCATATTCGCGATTAAGTTCCCTGCAGCGCTCTCATTATACTGGGTAGTAGGTAACATTTTTATGATTGTACAAACATATTTCATTAAAGGTCCAGATTTAAAGGAACAAAAAGAAACTAGTAAAGCGGGAGGAGCAAAAAAGTGAAACAGGTAACTGCTACCGGCCAAACTGTCGATGAAGCAGTAAAATCGGCTTTAGCTCAATTACAAGCAACAAAAGACCGCGCAGAAGTATCGATTATTGATGAAGGAAAAAAGGGGATTTTTGTTTTTGGTTCACGTCCTGCTGTCGTGAAGGTCACGGTGAAACTGGACCCGATCGAAGAGGCGAAGAAATTTCTTGTAGATGTTAGTGAGAAAATGGGTGTTAAGGTAGAAATCGAAGTTCTAAGAGAGGGGAAACAGGTTCAATTCATTCTCTCTGGTGAAAAAATTGCCCTTCTTATTGGAAAAAGAGGACAGACCTTAAACTCTTTGCAATATTTAACACAGTTGGTAATTAATCGCTATTCAGAGCAATATTTAAATGTTTTGCTTGATGCTGAGAACTATCGAGCAAGACGAAATGAAACATTGGTTCAATTAGCAGAACGGCTTGCACACAAAGCAGTCAGGACTGGTCAAAAAGTGGCTTTAGAGCCTATGCCATCCTATGAGCGAAAAGTCATTCATACCGCTTTAATGGAAAATCATCGAATTAAGACTTACTCTGATGGAGTAGAACCAAACCGACATATTGTGATTGCACCAGTAAAATAAGCAGATAACCTAAAAACACTGTACTTAAATTTTAAGTACGGTGTTTTTTTTGTGTGTATGGGATCATTTACATGATTGACGGATGTTCAAATATTGTTATTCACATGTGGATAAGTTAAAATAAAACATACGAAAATCGATGGATGTGGATAACTGAGTGTAGATACTTTATCCACAAAGCGACATATGGTATTCTATCATTTTGGAAATAGTGAATGATATAGAGACGTGGACAGGGCAAAAAAGAGGTGTAAAAAATGCAGCTGGATACAATTGCAGCGATATCGACTCCGATGGGAGAGGGAGCAATAGCCATTGTCAGATTAAGTGGAGAAGAGGCTATTAACATAGCTGGAAAGCTTTTTCAAGGGGTTGGAGAGAAAAGGCTAACAGATGTGGCATCCCACACGATTCATTATGGGCATTTGATTGACCCTAAGACAAATGAAGTGATTGAGGAAGTAATGGTTTCTGTGATGAAGGCGCCAAAAACCTTCACAAAGGAAAATGTGGTTGAAATTAACTGCCATGGTGGGCTTGTTTCTGTCAACCGCGTCTTGCAGCTGGTCTTAAATGCAGGGGCAAGGCTTGCAGAGCCAGGTGAATTTACAAAGCGTGCATTCTTAAATGGCAGAATTGATCTTTCTCAGGCTGAAGCGGTTATGGATCTGATTCGAGCAAAGACCGATCGGGCGATGAATGTCGCCTTAGGTCAAATGGAAGGACGCTTGTCGAAATTAATTCAAAGGCTCCGCCAAGAAATCTTAGAAACGCTTGCGCATGTTGAGGTCAATATCGATTATCCGGAGTATGATGATGTGGAGGAAATGACCCACAAGCTATTAATTGAAAAAGCAAGCTATGTTAAAAAAGAAATTGAAAAGCTTTTACAAACGTCTCAACAAGGGAAAATATTAAGGGAAGGGCTTTCTACCGTGATTGTAGGACGGCCTAATGTTGGAAAGTCCTCCCTATTAAATAGTCTTGTCCAAGAAAATAAAGCGATCGTAACGGATATCCCGGGTACGACACGTGATGTCATTGAAGAGTATGTGAATGTTAGAGGAGTTCCATTAAGGCTTCTCGATACCGCAGGCATTCGGGAAACGGAAGATATCGTTGAACGAATTGGAGTCGAACGCTCACGTCAGGTGTTAAAGGAAGCGGATTTGATCCTTCTTGTCCTCAATTATGCAGATGAACTCACCCTTGAGGATGAGAATATCTTTGCGGCTGTGGAAGGCATGGACGTCATTGTGATTGTGAATAAAACAGATTTGCCGCAAAAGATTAATTTAGAGCGAGTAGAGGAGCTAGCCAAGCACCATAAACTAGTAACGACCTCACTGCTTGAGGATGTCGGAGTCGACGAACTGGAGGAAGCCATTGCTTCTTTATTTTTTGCTGGTTCGATTGATTCAGGTGATATCACCTATGTTTCAAACAGTCGCCATATTGCTCTTCTCAATCAAGCGCTTCAGTCAATTGAAGAGGCATTAGAAGGGGTTCAGGCGGGAGTTCCGATTGATATTGTTCAAATTGACTACATTAAGACATGGGAGCTTCTCGGAGAAATCATTGGAGAAAGTGTTCATGATAGCTTAATCAATCAGCTATTCTCACAATTTTGTTTAGGGAAATAAGGAGGCAGCGCGATGCAATACGAGGCTGGAAATTATGATGTCATTGTCATCGGAGCCGGTCATGCCGGTGCTGAAGCAGGTTTGGCTGCCGCTCGACAAGGGGCAAAAACATTAGTTTTGACGATAAATTTAGATATGGTGGCTTTTATGCCATGCAATCCTTCGATTGGAGGGCCTGCTAAAGGGATTGTCGTCAGGGAAATAGATGCGTTAGGCGGAGAAATGGGAAAAAATATCGACAAAACCTATATACAAATGCGCATGTTGAACACAGGAAAAGGACCTGCAGTTCGCGCTTTAAGAGCACAGGCTGATAAATTCGCCTATCAGCATGAAATGAAGAAAACGCTTGAAAATGAACCAAATTTAACGCTCGTTCAAGGAATGGTTGAAAGCTTAATTATTGAGGATGATACATGTAAGGGAGTCATTACGAAAACCGGTGCGATGTATTATTCAAAAACGGTCATCATTACAACGGGTACCTTTTTACGAGGGGAAATCATCCTAGGCGAGTTAAAATATTCAAGCGGGCCCAATAATCAGCAGCCATCGATTAAGCTGTCTGAGCATCTTGAAGAATTAGGCTTCGAGCTGGTACGTTTCAAGACAGGTACCCCTCCAAGAGTTAACGGAAACACAATCGATTATAGTAAAACAGAAATTCAGCCTGGAGATGAAAATCCACGGGCATTTTCTTATGAAACAACGAAGTACATTACTGATCAACTCCCATGCTGGTTAACCTATACCAATGAATTCACCCATCAAATTATTGATGCGAATTTACATCGTTCCCCTATGTATTCTGGAATGATTAAGGCAACCGGTGCTCGTTATTGTCCGTCGATTGAAGATAAGGTCGTTCGTTTTAAAGATAAGCCAAGACATCAAATCTTCCTAGAGCCAGAGGGGAGAAATACGGAAGAAGTCTATGTTCAAGGGCTTTCTACGAGTCTTCCTGAGGATATTCAGCATCAATTGATTCGTACGGTTCCAGGCTTGGAACAAGCGCAAATGATGCGTCCCGGATATGCGATTGAATATGATGCCATCGTACCAAATCAATTATGGCCAACACTTGAAACGAAGAAGATCAAGAATCTTTATACAGCTGGTCAAATCAATGGGACATCTGGTTACGAGGAAGCCGCAGGTCAAGGACTCATGGCTGGTATCAATGCGGGAAGAAGAGCCTTAGGGAAGGATGAGATTATTCTTAGCCGCTCTGATGCTTATATAGGGGTATTAATTGACGACTTAGTGACGAAGGGGACAAATGAGCCATACCGTCTTCTTACATCACGTGCTGAATACCGCTTGCTGCTCCGTCATGATAATGCGGATATGCGCTTAACAGAAATTGGTCATAAGATCGGTCTTATCAGCGAAGAACGCTATCAAAAATTCCTTGCTAAAAAGGAAAAAATTGAAGCGGAAAGAGAAAGATTGCAGTCCATCATTATCAAACCAAAGCAAGAGGTACAAGAGCTCATCAAGAGTCTTGGTGGCAGTGAGCTTAAGGATGGAATTAAAGCAAGTGATTTATTAAAACGGCCAGAAATGTCCTATGCACATATCGCCCAAATCATACCTAGCGAAGTCGAACTAGACGATGAAGTGATTGAGCAGGTAGAAATTCAAATCAAATATGAGGGCTATATTGAAAAATCGCTTCAACAGGTTGAACGACTAAAGAAAATGGAGAATAAGAAAATTCCTATCGATATTGATTACGATGCGATCAATGGCTTGGCAACGGAGGCAAGACAGAAATTAAAAACAGTCCATCCTCTTTCTATTGCCCAAGCATCGAGAATTTCCGGGGTAAATCCTGCGGATATTTCCATTTTACTCGTCTATTTAGAGCAGGGGAAAATCGCTAGAGTTTCGAATGAATAGGAACCTTTTTAAGAGAGGTTCCTTCTCTTTACATAAAGCTTTTTCTCAAAATTGTTACAATTGCCACAAGCGTAATGAAAACAGCCATACTTATGAACAGGAACGGGGTTGACCAATGAATACAGAAGAGTTTCAACAGATGCTTGAAGAAAGAGGAATTCGTCTTTCACAAAAGCAAATGTCCCAGTATGAGACTTATTTTCATACTCTCGTAGAGTGGAATGAAAAAATGAATTTAACCGCAATCACAGACAAATCAGAGGTCTATTTAAAGCATTTTTATGATTCGATTTCCGCGGCCTTCTATTTTGATTTTAACGAAACACTACATATTTGTGATGTCGGCGCAGGGGCAGGATTCCCAAGCATCCCGCTGAAGATTGCTTTTCCTAATTTACATATAACTATCGTCGATTCATTAAATAAAAGAATTTCCTTCCTCGAGCATTTAGCAAAAGAATTACAGCTAGAAAATGTTCGTTTTATTCATGATCGGGCAGAAACCTTTGGCCAAAGCTCAGAACATCGTGAGGCCTATGATGTGGTCACAGCCCGTGCAGTTGCACGCCTTTCTGTATTGAGCGAGCTTTGTATTCCATTAGCAAAAGTTGGAGGAACATTTATTGCGATGAAAGCAGCAAATGTGGAGGAAGAAATTGAAGCGGGTAGAAAAGCAATAGCTACTTTAGGCGGAAAAATAATAGATATCCATTCTTTTACCTTGCCGATAGAGGAAAGTGAAAGAAACATTGTGATGATTAAAAAGGAAAAATCTACTCCGAAAAAATTCCCTAGAAAGCCTGGCATTCCTAACAAAACTCCAATTGGCTAGGTAAATGCTACTGAATAGAGTACCTTTTTTAGCAAAAATATGGCATAATTTTTAATAGGGAAAATGCAAGAAATGTGCTGAGAAAGGTTCTCATGCAGGAACCTATTTATAAATGTAGAATTTATTAGTTAGGGAGTTTCGTAAAGGTGGTGCAAAGTGATGAAGCAAACCTTCACACGTTTTTTTGGCCTGGGCGAAAAGGAAGATCAAACAGAAAATGAGCTAAGGGAACAGGATGATAGAGAGGCAATCCATAAGATCCCCATAGACGATATCGTACCCAATCGTTTCCAACCAAGAACGGTTTTTGCTGAGGATAAGATTGAAGAATTGTCGAGGACCATCCATACCCATGGAATCATCCAGCCTATTGTCGTCAGGGAATATGATGCAGGCAAGTTTGAAATCATTGCTGGTGAACGTAGATGGAGAGCAATGAAAAGATTAGGGTGGGATACAGTTCCGGCTATTGTTAAGAGTATGAGCGATACGGAAACGGCTTCAATTGCTCTGATTGAGAATCTTCAAAGAGAAGAGCTTTCTCCGATTGAAGAAGCAGTTGCTTATGGGAAACTAATTGAGCTGCATAATTTAACACAAGAAGCCCTAGCCCAACGTCTTGGTAAAGGTCAATCCACCATTGCGAATAAGCTAAGGCTGCTTAAATTACCGCAAGAGGTCCAGGATGCTCTACTTTCAAAGGAAATTACAGAACGACATGCAAGGGCATTAATCCCACTAAAAGATGGACAGAAGCAAATTCAATTACTCGCTGAGATCATTGAAAAAAATCTTAATGTCAAACAAACAGAAGAACGAGTCATTAAGCTCCTGGAGCAACCGAATGAGAAGCCAAAACCGAAACGAAGAGCTTTCAGCAAGGACATGCGGATTGCAGTTAATACGATTAGGCAATCTCTATCAATGGTAACTGACAGCGGTATTAAGCTTGATTCAGAAGAGGAAGAGTTCGAGGAATACTATCAATTCACCATCAAAATTCCAAAGAAGAAATAGGGCTCCTTTTCTCAAACATATCCGTACGAAAATAGACTTCTTTTATCATGAGAAATTAAACATCTATGTTTAGTTTCTCTTATTTTTTTCAAAAAAATGATTCTGTAATCTTTTTCATGATAAAATAGAATACATGATTGCAAGAATAGCATTTTTTTAGCATGAGTGGAAATGAAGGTAGGTGATACCGTGGGCAAAATTATTTCGATTGCAAATCAAAAAGGGGGAGTTGGCAAGACAACAACCTCTGTCAATCTAGGTGCCTGCTTAGCATATATAGGAAAAAGAGTTTTGTTAGTAGATATAGATCCTCAAGGAAACGCAACGAGCGGAGTTGGCCTTGAAAAAGCGGATATTGATCAATGTATTTATGATGTATTGGTAGATGATGTGGAGGCTCCTAAGGTTATTCGACCAACTGGAGTTGAGAATTTGTATGCCATTCCTGCCACGATTCAGTTAGCAGGGGCTGAAATTGAATTGGTTCCGACTATCTCAAGAGAGCTTCGCTTAAAGCGTGCTTTAGAAGAGGTTAAGGAACAATATGATTTCATTATCATTGATTGTCCTCCATCATTAGGTCTTCTTACTTTAAATGCATTAACCGCGTCCGATGCGGTCCTTATCCCAGTTCAATGTGAATATTATGCACTCGAGGGATTAAGCCAGCTACTTAACACGGTAAGACTCGTTCAGAAGCATCTAAATCATGATCTGAAAATCGAGGGTGTTTTGCTGACGATGCTAGATGCAAGAACGAATCTAGGTCTTCAGGTAATTGAGGAAGTGAAGAAATATTTTCAGGACAAGGTGTATCAGACAGTCATCCCAAGAAATGTTCGACTAAGTGAAGCCCCAAGCCATGGGGAACCCATTATCATTTATGATCCAAAATCAAGGGGAGCGGAAGTATACTTAGATTTAGCAAAGGAAGTGGCTGTTCATGGCTAAAGGATTAGGAAAAGGATTAAATGCTTTTTTTGCTAATATGGAGCCTGGAAAAGAAGAGGTTGTCAGAGAGGTATCTCTTAAGGAGCTTCGACCTAACCCATATCAACCACGGAAAATCTTTGATAAGGAAGCAATTGATGAATTAAAAAAATCCATTCAAGAGCACGGTATTCTCCAGCCGATTATTGTTCGCAAAAGCATTAAGGGCTATGAAATTGTCGTGGGGGAAAGGCGATTTCGTGCGGCAAAGGAAGCGAAACTTGAAAAGGTACCCGTTGTTGTTCGTGAGCTAACTGAACAGCAAATGATGGAACTAGCTGTATTAGAAAACCTCCAAAGAGAGGATTTAACTCCGATTGAAGAGGCCGCTGCCTATCAGATGTTAATGGAGAAGCTGGATGTTACCCAAGAACAATTGGCGAAAAGATTAGGAAAGAGTAGGCCCCACATCGCGAATCATATTCGATTACTATCTCTACCACCGAAGATTCAGCAGCTTATTTCGGAAGGCAAAATTTCAATGGGCCATGGTCGTGCCTTATTAGGATTACGGAAAAAGGATAAAATAACACTTGTTGTAGAAAAGGTGATCAAGGAAGGATTGAATGTTCGCCAGCTCGAACAGCTCATTCAAAATCTTAATGAAAATGTTTCACGTGAAACAAAAAAGCAAAAACAAGGCAAAAATGTCTTTCTCCTTGAACAAGAAACCTTTCTCCGTGAAAGATTTGGAACAAATGTTCATATAAAGCAAAGTAAAAACAAGGAAAAGGGAAAAATTGAAATTGAATTTTTCTCAAATGATGATTTAGAGAGAATACTAGAATTGTTAGAAGCAAATCAATAATTTCGGCCATCTTATGATGGTTTTTTCTTTACATTTTTTAATAAAATTTTATCAGCATAGGTGAAGCGATGTTTTTACTGGGAACCATGGTGAATGGACTATTAATTATTATTGGAACTTTACTAGGCAAGCTCTTACATCGAATTCCAGAGCAAATGAAGGGGACGGTTATGCACGGAATTGGGCTTGCTGTCATCGTTCTTGGCCTACAAATGGGATTGAAGAGTAACAACTTCTTAATTGTTATTTTGAGCCTAGTTTTTGGTGCGGTGCTAGGTGAATATTTTGACTTGGAAGAAAAACTCAATAGACTGGGGAATTGGCTTGAATTAAAGGTAGGAAATGGAAGTGGACAAGGAAGCATTGCCCAAGGCTTTGTAACGGCCACCTTAATTTTCGTTATTGGGGCAATGGCAATTATTGGTGCACTCGATAGCGGAATAAGAGGAGATCATGATGTCCTCTATACGAAGGCCATTATTGATGGATTCACTGCGCTTATCCTAACAACAACATTGGGAATAGGGGTAATATTCTCCGCTATTCCTGTGATTTTATATGAAGGGATCATTGCTGCGTTTGCAACACAAATTGACCAACTCATTCCTCAAGCCCTAATGGATAGCTTTATTTCTGAAATGACTGCTACCGGAGGCGTGATGATTTTTGCTATCGGTCTTAATTTAATCGGACTGATAAAAATCCGTGTTGCTAATCTCCTTCCAGGTATTGTAGTCACAGCCATAATCGTGGCCATTTTGTATTATTTCCCTGTTCCGATTCAATAGTGAAGGATGATTTCCGTTCTTCTCTATTTTGTTTGTTCTTTATTCCAACTGTATTGAAGATTGGACCATTCATGTTTTGGAAGATAGATGTTACTTGCCTCATATATCCCATTGGCAATGACCTTAGCCATATTAAGAACAAGGCTGAGTCGAGTGTTTTGGAGGACGAAAAATTCCATAAATCCACTCACATTTACGATTCCTGTGATATGCAAGTCGCCAACGTCAGGCAGTTCCTTTTTAACACCAGCACCGGGTTTTACGGGACCCTCTTGAACCTTGATCGTACCTACACTTTTTAGCCTACCTAAGCATGCATCAATCCCAATAATAATCGGATTAAAATGCTTTGCTTTGACTTCTTCTAACTTATCCGCTAGATTAACAGCATGAATAGGCTCCTCAAGGGTGCCATACACGTGAAATGGAGAAACTTCTTTTTCTTCCAGGAGTGTTCCAATGAGCGGACCTAATGAATCCCCAGTTGAGCGATCTGTTCCGATACAAAAGAAGACGATTGGACGCTTAACGATTCCATCCGGTAATAAAGAAACAAGTTCAATCGCAATTTTCTGGGATGCTTTCTGTTCATCATAAAAAATCCTTGATTCAGAATCATTGTTCTTAGAAAACAGGCTACTTTTTAGATTCATTGGTTCCACTCCCGCAAATTTAGTAGTATCAGTATACGAAGAAACATTCAATTGTATACATACTAGTTAAAAACCGAGCTAAAAGGACTGTGACCATTTAAGGTTTATCTACTAAAATGACGGGATTTTTTTATGTTTACAAACATTTTCTACAAACCTTTAGGAAAAATTGATAAAATAAATATAATTGTAGTAGAAGGAAGTTAAGAAGGGGTGACACGAATGGAACAAAAGGAATTCGGCTTAAATGATATAGTAGAAATGAAAAAACAACATCCATGCGGTACAAACCGTTGGAAAATTATTCGTTTAGGGATGGATATTCGGATTAAGTGTGAAGGTTGTTCCCACAGTGTTTTAATTCCTCGAAAAGAATTTTCACGAAAAATGAAAAAAATAATAGTGAAGCATGAGGAATAACTTCGTGCTTTTTTCTATGAAAAGCAAAGGATGGAGAACGGTTATTCATGAATGTTTTCTTGTCTTTTAGTAGGCAACTCTCTATAATTGTTTAAGGCTGAGCATAACCAACGAGACGATTTAATGAACATATATCGCAAAATATTATACTTTGAGGAGTGACTTTGGATGGCCTTGACAGCAGGAATAGTAGGGTTACCGAATGTTGGAAAATCTACACTATTTAATGCCATAACACAGGCGGGGGCAGAATCTGCAAACTATCCATTTTGTACGATTGACCCAAACGTCGGAATCGTAGAGGTTCCAGATTACCGATTAACAAAATTAACAGAATTAGTTCAACCGAAAAAAACGGTACCTACGACCTTTGAATTCACAGATATCGCTGGAATCGTGAAGGGTGCTAGTAAAGGTGAGGGGCTTGGCAATAAATTCCTAGCGAATATTCGTGAAGTCGATGCCATTTGCCAAGTGGTACGCTGTTTTGTGGATGAAAATATTACGCATGTATCGGGGAAAGTAGATCCGCTTGATGATATTGAAACAATTAATTTGGAGCTTATTTTAGCCGATCTAGAATCCGTTGAAAAACGCATTGGCCGTGTAGGGAAAATGGCGAAGCAAAAGGATAAGGAAGCGATGGCTGAGCTTGAGGTTCTTGAATTGTTAAAGGCTGCTTTTGAAGCAGAGAAGCCTGCTAGAACCGTTGAGTTTACAGAGGAACAATTAAAAATTGTTAAAGGTCTTCATCTTTTAACCATTAAGCCAGTCTTATACGTGGCGAATGTTGGAGAAGATGATGTAGCAGATCCTTCATCCAATGAATATGTGCAAAAGGTAAGGGAATTTGCTGCTGGGGATAATGCAGAAGTCATTGTCATCTGCGCCAAAATTGAATCTGAAATTGCGGAGCTTGAGGGAGAAGAAAAGGCGATGTTCCTCCAAGAGCTAGGAATTGAGGAGTCAGGATTAGATCAATTAATTCGTGCAGCATATCATTTGCTTGGACTAGCTACTTATTTTACCGCTGGTGTTCAGGAGGTGCGAGCTTGGACCTTCCGTAAAGGAATGAAAGCGCCGCAATGTGCAGGAATTATCCATTCCGATTTTGAGCGAGGCTTTATCCGAGCGGAAACAGTTTCCTATGATGACCTTTTAGCGGCTGGCAACATGACCGCTGCCAAAGAGGCTGGAAAAGTTCGTCTAGAAGGAAAGGATTATGAAGTCAAAGACGGAGATATTATTCATTTCCGTTTCAATGTCTAAATCTTTATTTTCACACTCTGTATTTGTACAGGGTGTTTTTGTCTAGCTCATCGCTATTGTGTTTATGGAATCATTGTGTTATAATTTCTTCTTGTGAGTAATGAATATTGCTCCTTGCCCTTTTTTTAGGGCCGTGTAGACCAAAAGGAGGTGAACGTGATGAGAGCGTACGAAATTATGTACATCATCCGCCCAAATATTGAAGATGAAGCTAAGAAGGCTCTAGTAGAGCGCTTTGATGGCATCTTAACAAGCAATGGTGCGGAGATCGTAGAATCAAAAGAGTGGGGTAAGCGCCGTCTTGCATATGAAATCAATGATTTCCGTGATGGTTACTACCATATTGTTAAAGTTAACTCGGATGCTGCGGCTGTGGAAGAATTCTCTCGTTTAGCTAAAATCAACGAAGATATCATCCGCCATATTGTCATTAAAGACGAAAAGTAATTCAACATATAGCAATAAATCAAAATGTTTCACGTGAAACATTGGCGAAAAGGAGTTGATTCTGATGATGAATCGTGTAGTTCTAGTCGGACGGTTGACGAAAGATCCAGACCTGCGATATACACCAAATGGTGTTCCTGTTGCTACCTTCACCCTTGCTGTAAACCGAACTTTCTCGAATCAACAAGGGGAAAGAGAAGCCGACTTTATTAACTGCGTTGTTTGGCGTCGTCCTGCAGAAAATGTTGCAAACTTTCTTAAAAAGGGCAGTCTTGCGGGTGTAGATGGTCGACTTCAAACACGTAATTATGAAGGACAAGATGGTAAGCGAGTCTATGTTACAGAAGTTGTAGCTGATAGTGTTCAGTTTCTCGAACCTAAGAATGCTTCAGGAGGAAATGCTGGAGGCTTTGGCGGTCAGAGAGAACAGGGAGCTCCATTTGGAAATCAGAATCAACAAAATCAAAATCGCGGCAATAACGATTACCAAGGTGGTTATACCCGAATGGATGAAGATCCATTTGCAGGTGGCGGTCAAATCGATATTTCAGATGATGACCTTCCATTTTGACAGGTATAAAAGTGAGTAATCTATAAAAGCATATAAAAATCTTATTTAATAGGATTTTAACCTAGTTTATAGGTGAGTAATCTATAATAAGTGATTAGTGGCTTTTAGGTGGATTATTCAAACTGTGTTATTTATATGAGTAATCTTGTCTAATTGTCGCCACTATAGGGATTTACACATTATACTATGTGTAATGTGTAAATTTCATAAAGTAGGGGGGTATTTTCCTTTCCTTTGGTATAGTGGGAATTGTAGATGAGGGTTCTGTTAAAGAATACAGGTATCGGTGACTTACATTAAAAATTTCTTTTAGAAGGAGGTATTCTAAATGGCAGGTGGAGGACGTAGAGGTGGACGTGCTAAACGTCGTAAGGTTTGCTATTTCACAGCAAACGGAATCACTCATATCGATTATAAAGATGTGGATTTACTAAAAAAATTCATCTCAGAACGTGGTAAGATTTTACCTCGTCGTGTGACTGGTACAAACGCTAAATACCAACGTAAATTAACTGTTGCTATTAAGCGTGCGCGTACTATGGCATTGTTACCATATGTAACAGGAGAATAATGGTATAATAAAGAAGCAGTTTGGGGATAAGTCTCCAACTGCTTTTTTTATATCTATGACAATTGGCTATAAACCTGATAGGTTTATTTAGTTGTTTTTCGTGTGAGTAATCTAGGTCTTTATAACTCCTCTACGGGATTTATATGCTATAATTTGTGTAATATATAAATCCAGCCAAAACAGGAATGTACTTCCTAACCTTGGTGGGCAGGGGGATGAAATGAGAGTTGAAAAAACCCTATCTTCTTTAGTATTAGTAGATTCTAATATGAGGATTATTCCAGAGGTTTTAAATTTTACGAATATTTTGGAACAAAAGTAAGCGTCAAATAGAATCCACCTGTTAGTGTATATAATACCTATGAGATAATCTCTTTAAATCAAAGTTTGAGGAGGTTTTTTATGTCCCAGAG